>JAZQOB010000062.1:0-3460 GCA_045627625.1 Treponema sp. | reverse complement strand
GCCAAAAACAAATGTAAAAAACAGTCCGAATAAAGTTCCAAAAATTTTTCCAGGCATTTCAATTTTCTTATCCATAGCCCGAATCAGTTTTAATTTATCCTGTTCTTCATCAGTTTTAATTTCATACTTTTCACGAATTTTACGTAGCTCTTCGTTTCTATCTGCCGAATAATTGTAACTGAATTTTTCTTCCATAAATTCTTCCTTCCTGAACTTATTTACATATCAAGGTAAAAATTGAACCAACTCCAACTTCACTTTCCACATTTATTTCATATCCCAAAATATCAACAATCTGTTTTACCAGAGCAAGTCCTAAACCATTTCCCTGCCCGTTATGAGAAGTATCCCCCTGGTAAAATTTTTCAAAGATATGATTTCCAGTCTTACTGTCTATTCCGCAACCGGTGTCAGAAACAGAAATTACAGCTCCATTCTTATTAAAGCCTTCAACCTTTATTCCAACCTTTCCACCTTTTTCAGTAAACTTTAAAGCATTTGAAATAAGATTATTAACTACAATCTTTAATAATTCATTGTCTGTATAAACAGAAACTTCTTCTCCAATATCCGCTTCAATCTGAATGTTTTTTTCTTCCCAAATCTGTTCAAAGCCAATCATACATTCACAGACCAGTTCACTTATGTTGATCTCCTTTACTGTCGGAAAAATTTTCTGATTTTCAAGCTTGTTCAGTTTCAGAATATTCGTGATTAAGGAAGAAAGATTTGTCACATTCTGAACAATCTGCTTTGAATAATCCGACTTTTCTTCATCAGAAAGATTTGAACCTTGAATTAAAGTTGCATAGTTTTGAATAGCTGCCAAAGGAGTTTTTAATTCGTGGGAGACATTGGAAATAAAATCCGTTCTCAACGTTTCTACACTACATAATTCTTCTGCCATCTTATTCAGATTTTTTTTAATTGCCTTATAACCATGAGGATCAAAGTTCGTTTCATTTGTATCCAGTCTGACTTTATAATCTCCTTTAGAAACCTTGTCTGAAAATCTTAAGATTTCTCGGACATGTCTTGAACTGGTAAAATAGCCAAACCAGAAAGTAACAATGGTAAAAAGAAAACTTAGAACAAAAATATTAAGAAAAACTTTCGGAGCTCTGTCGCGGATGTAATATTCTGGTAAATCAGAACCCTGTAAGAACAGAATTGTATTTGCAGTAGTAACAAAACATATTCCCAGGAAAAAGATTATAAAAAAAATTATTGAAACAGTGTTTATTTTTCTGTTCACCGATTTTCTTTTCATACCAAACTCCTATTAAAAAATTACAGCTTTGTAACCAAGTCCATGAACGGTCTGAATTTCAAAATCTTTGCAGGCTGAAAATTTATCCCGAATTTTTGTCATGTAAACATCTACAACTCTTGGAGAAGATTCAGATTCGCTGTCCCAGAATTCACTCATTAATTGACTGCGGGTAAAAGTCTTTTTAGGGTAAGATAGAAGTTTATAAATCAAATCAAATTCCCGTACAGTCAGAATGATTTCCTCCCCATCAACATAGGCGCTATGTTCTTCTGCATCTAAAACGAGAGAACCAACAGTAAGTTTTTTGTCTGTATTGATTTTTGAGCGACGGAGAATTGCTTCAATACGCATCTGTAATTCCGGAAGCAGAACAGGTTTTACCATGTAGTCGTCAATGCCAGATTCAAAGCCCTTCCGTTTGGATTCAAAATCATCTCTGGCAGTCATAAAAATAATAGGAACTTCCGGGAACATTCTGCGGATTTCTTTTGCAAATTCAAAACCGTCAATTTCCGGCATCATAACATCCGAAATTATAAGATTAAAATCCGTATCCTCAGTTTTATCGTATGCATCACTGGCATTCAAAACACCAGCTGCCTCATATCCATTCTGGTTTAAAAAAGCACAAACTGTCTGATTTAACGATTTATCATCTTCAACAACAAGAATCTTTATCATCAATTTATCTCCATAGTAAGTTTACCATGGAATTGTTAAAATTTTGTTAAAACGATTTTAGAAGATATGTTTACTTTTCAAGTTTGTTTATTACTTTTTATTCTCCCGCTAAATCCCTGTTGATTTGAATAGTCTCATAGAATTCTTATGTCCATAAAGATGTAATGCTCATAGCGGAACAAACTTTATTTACTTCAAAACCGCAGTTTTCGTAAAAATGGAGTTCTTCATTATAAGCAATCAGAACAACTCGAAGATAATCTTTGTAATAATCTTTCATTTTCTCAACTAAGGTTCTACCGATTTTTTGTCCCTGATATTCTGGATTTACCAAAAGATAGTGAATATACGCATTCATAATTCCATCATCCATAGAACAAATCATTCCAACAAGTTTATTACCATCCCACGCAGAATAAACCTTATGAAAATTTTTCATTGCTACCACTAACTTGTCTGGAAAATGTCCTGAAGACCATTCTACAGATAAAAACAAAACTTCAAGTTCTTCCTTTGAAAAATCCTGTATTTCCTTATATTCAATATTCATAAACTTTTCCTGTTACTCTGCGTTCACTCGCGTTTATCTGCGGTTAATCATTATCTACGCCAAATTTCTGTTGATTTGAATATTCAATTATTATATCACAATCAGAATGCATCATCTTTACTCATATTTTGGACCAAATCCTTTTGAAAAAGCCACTGTGTCCGGATATTCGTAGTAACCGTTTTTCTTGTAAAAATTGTAGGCAGGGACAGTTCGCTCTGTTAGTAAGAAAGTAGCTTCAATTCCCTGGGCCAGAAGCAATTCTTCCATCTGGTGTAAAAAATTTGTTCCAATTCCTTTTCCCTGAGCTTCAGTTTTTACACACAGTTCATTGATGATATATTCCGTTCCCCGGAACCAGTGTTTTACATATCCCATAGAAAGGGCCATCAGTTCATCATTATTGAAAAATCCAAGAGTAAGAGAATTTACATTCCCAATCAAATCAATAATGTATAAATCCAGCTGTTGCTTATCACTCCAGTCATCGTACCATGGGGCCTTTGTAAAAATATTTACAAAAAATTCCTTTATGAGTTCTTTGTCAGCTAAAGAAAGTCTTTTTATTTCCATTTTTTCACTACATCACCTGTACCAACTCTTTACAGAGCAAAATCAGATAATATTATGGATCATAATTCTCCAGCTAAATCCACCATTTTTTGAATATGAATTTCCATAATATCAAGGCAGTCTACAGGGCAGTTGTCTTTATTCAGGGCCAAAGGAAGTTCTGTACAGCCCAGGATGATTGCTTCAATTCCATTTTCCTGCTGCATTTTTTTGATTACAGAAATAAGTTCTGCCCGGCTCTCTTCCTTAACAATGCCATATTCCAGCTCGTTGGCAATGCGATTATGAACAAGTTCCCGGTCTTCTTTTGCTGGAACAAAAACTTCAATTCCCGCTATTGTAAAAGCTTTGCTCAAATAATCTTTTTCCATCGTAAAGATTGT
>JAZQOB010000061.1:0-76188 GCA_045627625.1 Treponema sp. | reverse complement strand
CTGCAATCTGGCATACCAAATACCAGAAGGCATTTTAAATAAAAAATAAGGCTTAGCCATAGAACCTCACTTTGCAACAAAAACCTTGGTTTAAAACCGTAGTTTAAATTAGATGTGATTTCTACGCTAAGCCTTACTTTGTTAGGTTTAGTAGTAGTGCTAAGTCCTTGTAACACAAGGATTTAGCTTGATAGCGGGGGCAGGACTCGAACCTGCGGCCTCCGGGTTATGAGCCCGACGAGCTGCCAACTGCTCTACCCCGCGTCGTATGTGTGAAGTATAATATACTCAAAGACAAAAAAAGTCAAGGAAAAGTGAGGCAGATTTTAGAAAAAGTTAGAATTCTTCATCATCCTCTGACATTGCTTTGTATTTGATTCTGCATTCGAGAAGGGCAAGTAAAAGAACAACGATTACAAACCATTTGATTTCCAGTTTAACATTGAAGAATTCAAAAAGGGCACGCATAACAAATGGGTAGAAAATCAAAAGCCATTTTGTTTCTTTTCGTTTAGCCGAAAGGATGAACATTCCTGCTAATCCTGAACATGCCATGTTAATTAAATCAATAAATGCAAACTGAAGTAAAAGTTTTGGCCATACGAGAGTTGCGCCTCTAGCCATTGCATTTCCTGCTTGTGTTAAATACTGAACGATTGTCTGGCCGCAACCAAAGGTCAATCCTGCAAGCATTGAAACGAGTAAAAACTGCAATGTGTTGTTTTTCTTTGATGAAAGTGGAATTAAGAAAATTCCTTTGATTAATTCTGCAAACAATACCCAGCTTAAAAAGGTTCGGCGAGTAGGGTAGATTCTTGGGATGATTTTGCAAACGACAAATTCATCTACAATCTGTGCCGGGAAAAAGCAGATTACTCCCAATGCTATTGCAAGTAAAAGCTGCCAGATGTTGATTTTGCCACCTGCCCCAATAAGGATTGCAAAAAAGAGAATTGGTAATAAACAAAGAATAATTGGTAAAATTAATGTTATAAACATGGTTTAAATTTACTGTAAACTGATTACTTTTACAACTGAGAAAAATATTGTATTGTAAAATCAAGGTAATCAAATTATGGAAAACGAAAAATACGAATCACTTATTCTTGTGGGCTGTAAAAGTTGCGGTAAATCAACTCAGGGAAATGCCCTCGCAAAATATTATAATACTGATTTTTACGATGTTGATGCTGTGATTGAAGAAATGACAGGAATTAATCCTCGTGAATTGTACGCAAAAAAGGGTGTTGTTGCTTTTATGCTTGCGGAAGAAGAAGCCTGCAAAAAAATCATTGCTGATGCTGGAACTAAAAAAGTGATTATTTCTACAGGCGGAGGAATTTGTGATAATGCTCCTGCTTTGTGTGAATTAAAAGGTAAAGGTCGTTTTGTTTTTCTTAAGATTGATACTACTCATTCTGTAAATAGAATTATGTCTAGAATTGAAGATTTAGGGGATGGCAAGTTTTCGAATGTTCCTGCCTATATTTCTGTAAAAAATCCTAAATCAATCGAAGAAATTCGTCAGATGCTTTTGGATCGTTTTGAAGAAAGAACTCATCTTTATTCAAATATTGCAGATGTTATCGTAGACATAAAAAATGCACCTCAGGAAGAAAATTTTAAATCAATTCTGGGTGCACTTGATTCGTAATAATTCTGATTGTATTAGAGGTTAACTGTGGAATTATTTTCCGCAGTTACAGCCTTCACCACCGCAACCGCCTTCACCGCAGTTGCAATCGCCGCCGCAATCTCCTCCGCAACCGCCACCGCAGTTTCCGCTACAACCGCCGCCACAGCCTCCAGCCATGAACTGAGCTTTATCTTCATCTGAAGCATCGCGAACTTCAATAACTTCAATGTCAAAGTTCAAAACTTTTCCAGCAAGGGCATGATTTCCATCAACTTTTACTGAATTTTCTGAAACTTCAATTACCTTAACAATTGTTGGACCTGCAGGAGTTGTAACTGCAAACTGCATTCCAACTTCAATAGGGTAACCTTCTTCAAATCTGTCCTTTGGAACATCTGCGATTAATCGTTCATCATATGTACCATATGCATCTTCTGGCTGAACAACAGCAGTAAACTTATCACCAGCAGCTTTACCTTCCAACTGTTTTTCCAAACCAGGAATAAGCATGTTATTTCCCTGAATGTAAGCTAAAGGTTCTGCATTTGTTGATGTATCAAGGATGTTTCCATCTGTATCTTTTAAGGTGTAGTGAATTGCTACAAATTTATCCTGTGAAATTGTCATTTTTCCTCCTGTTCGGGAAAGGGTTAGAAGCCCATTCCTCCCATTTCTTCATAATTTGTTGCATTATCCTGAACTACTTCAAGAATTTCTGGACATGCATCTTTAAGGTATCGTTCAATTCCCATTTTCAAGGTCATTAATGCCATTGGACAGCTTCCGCATGCACCTGTAAGATTCAAGTGAACACGATTTTCATCATCAATTCCAACATATTCCATATCGCCACCATCGGCCTGGAGCTGTGGTCTAAACATTTCTAATGCTTCTTTTACTGTTTCTTCCATTTTTGGATCAATCATAATTTCCTCCAAGGTATCTTTTATTAAGATACTAAAATATTAGAAAAAAGTCATTGAAAAAGTGAAAGTGGGGACAGACCCCTAGTTATCTAATTTTTCAAGCTTTCTATTCAATTCAATAATTCTTGTGTGCAGGTAATGGTCTACAGCAGATTTTTCGAGAATTCCTAACGGCTTATTTTCGTCATCAACAATAGGAATTGCATCAATGTCTTCATCTTCAAAAATCTTGTATGCATCTGGAAGAAGCATGTTTGGTGAACAGGTAATTTTTGGTGTATCCATTACATCCATGGCAAGCATTGATTCTGCAAAATCTCCAATCTGCATTACTTCTTTCAGGTGTTCAAGCGAAATGATTCCTGCCAGAGTTCCGTTGCCTGCAGTTTTTACTACATAGTTCAAATTATGGTTGTGGCTGAATGAATCCAGAATGTCCGAAAGAACTTCTACTTCACTTACAATTGAAGGTGATGATGCATCGCAAACAGAGGTCTGTCCCCATTTTACGTCACAAACTTTTGAATTCTTTTTAATGTCTTCGACTGTGACATTCAGTCCAACTTCACCGGCTTTTGATACACCGATTTTTACGAAAATTGGACCAATAAGCTGTACGATGAAAGTGGTTGCGGTAATAATCAAAAGAATTTCAGGACCGACTGAATTAGGGAAATCGTTTCCTGCTGCTATGGAAAGACCGATTGCAACTCCTGCCTGGCTGAAAAGACAATATGGAATATATTTTTGAACGGTTTTTGGAGCTTTTGAAATCCATGCACCAAAGGTAGAACCGATTGCTTTTCCCACTGATCTTCCAACTACATAAATAAGTGCAAGAAGTCCAAGGAATGGAGTAATAATCCAGATGTTCAATTTTGCACCAACGAGAACAAAGAACAAAACATAAACTGGGGGTGTAAATTTATCAACCAGGGAGAATACTGCTTTAGTTTTAGCTGGAGCAAAGTTCACCATAAAGAATCCCATGGTCATTGCCGCAAGAATATTATCGAGATTCAAAATCTGAGTAACGCCTGTACAAAGGAACATACATCCCAAAGTGAAGGTAAGAATTCTTGCTTCTTTATTCAAAATAAATCGGGTAATTAGGCCAAGAATGAATCCGAATAAAGTACCAACTGCAATTGATCCAAAGATATCTCTGAAAATATTCAAAAGCTGGGTACCGAAAGAAGGGGACTGTCCCCCAATGATTGGACTTACTACAGTTGAAGCAATTGTATACAAGATTAAAGCCACAGCATCATCCATGGCAACGATACCATAAACGGTAGTTGTTAGTGGACCGCGAGTTCTATATTCAGCAAGAACATCGGTAGTTGCCGCTGGAGCAGTTGCAGAACAGATGGCTCCTAAAAGTAATCCTAAAGAAATTGCTTTTCTGAAATCTTTTGTGAAAATGAATACTACTGCAGTAATAAAAAATCCAACAACAATAGCAGGAGTTATTGCTTCAAAAATAAGGATGCTTACGAAATGCTTTCCGTATTTTTTGACTGTATTAAGTTTTAATTCACCACCAACTAAAAATCCAATCATGGAAAGGGCTACTGTACTGACTGGATCCAGAGCAGAAATTACATTTGGTTCGAGAATGTGCAAACCTGAGGAACCGATTAGAATTCCCATTACAATGTATCCTACAACCTGTGGAATTTTTAATTTTTGAAATAACCAGCCACCTAAAGCACCAATAAAAAGTATGATTCCTAAAAGTAAAACAAACTGGGTTGCCTGTAAGCCTGTAAAGTGAAAGGCTTGTGGTAATAAATGAGCAAAAGGTCCTTGCATTTTGATTTCCTGAGTTAATAAAGTAATGCGTCTACAATCTTATTGTATTTTATATTTTCGGATGAATTGTTTTTTTCTTGATAGAGCCATTTGTATAATACGGAAGCTGATATAAGTTTTCTTCCATACTCCCTGGTTTCTGCAAAAGGAACTGTTTCGAGAAATAAATCACCTGGCATATTTCGTTTAATTCCAAATTCAATCATTGAACTGTTGAGCCATCTTCTTACGCGGGTAATTCCTGCATTATAGGAGAAGAAGGCCTGAAGAATTGCATTGTCGCATCGTTTGTATAATTCTGAAAGATAGAAGGTTCCAAACTGAATGTTTATTTTTGGATCAGTGAGGCTGTAATCAGAAATTTTTAATTTTCGAGCAATATCTTCACTTGTAAGCTGCATAAGTTGTGTTAATCCAACTGCACCAGCAACAGATTCAACATCTGGATCAAAGAAACTTTCGCTACGGATTAATGCATACATTACTGAAGAATCCAATTCATATTGTTCTGAGAATTTTTCAACATAGTCGGAATAGTTTTTTGGATAAACTAAACGCAATTCTTCTATAGTAAGAGGTCTGTTGCTGATATTTGCAGAACGGGCAGCAATTCTCAGGCTTAAATTCAGATATTTGTAGTTTTCTTTTCCGCATTTATAAAGGAAATCAGCAAGATACATTGAAACATCTGTGGAAACTCCATTTTTGTATAAGAGCTGCCATTCTTCATAAATTTTTTCAGGGAAACCGTATTTTACATAACCTTTAAGAAGTCTTTCTGCTTCATAGTTCTGAACAAAATCTTCTTTTGGTGTTTTAATCTGTTTGCACAAAAGAGTTTCAACTTCATTTTCAGAAAGTCCAAGCTGATAGGCTGCAAGAATCTTATAATATGGTGAAGTTCCTGACTGACAGGCCCGGGTAAAATATTTTGTAATCTGCTTATCGTGATTTTTAACTTTGATATATTTTTCCTGAATAAGTCGTCCACAGATGTAGGCAATTTTTGCAGTTGTTTCGTCGCTGGCATATTCTCCAATCTGTTCATAGAGTAGAGGGAAGGAATCCCAGTCGCCGCTGACAACTAATGACATAATCAAAGATTCAAAAAAATCATCGAAATATTCGGGGTCAGACCACTGACAGGCATAAGTACCCAATTCATCAAGAAGTTTTTCGTAGGATTCTACAACTTTTGAATCCAGCATATACCAGAGGGCATTATCTTTCTGTTTAGGATTTTCTGTTGCAGTCATTGCATTCTTAAAACAATTGATAGCCTGGGATTTGTAATTTTCACCACGAACAAATAAACGGCCTGAATAGAACCAAAAATAAAATTCGGCAGGAGAATCTTTATATAAGTATGCTAAATCCTGGAAAAAGAGGGCATTTTCATAATATTTGTCATTTCCATAAAGATAAGCTTTTCCAATATCAGAAACCAGCTGTCCGTAAGGTTCCAGATCTGCTTTTTCGAAGTATTTAATGAGTTCTTCAGTTTCTTCAAAGGCCTTGTGATAATCCCGCTTGTAAATATCGATGCGGAAGTTCAACATTGCAAGCTGCTGTGGGGAAAGAGGGGTCTGTCCCCCATTTATTATATCCCGATAGAATTTATAGTGTTCCTGACTGATGGTTCTGGATGTAAACCATTCAATGAGTTCATTTGTAAAGTGAGAATCAGATTTTTTCAAAAGTGCTTCGAGACGCAAACGGACAAGTTCGTTGTCTTCTTCCGAAATATTCACTTTATCTGTAAGTTTTATAAGTTTGATGTATTCTTCGGCAGAATAGAATTGATGGGCAGCAATCAAAAGGGATTCTGTATCATCGAATTTTTTTACCAGTTGCTGACAGGCTAAGTTTCGTTCCTGAACTGTCCCCATTTTTGCGAGAGCCTGGGCACTTCGTTTTGCACAATAATATGTACCATTGGAAATACAGTTTGAGAATTTGATTCGTGCTTCGTTTTCTTTTTCTTCCTGGAGAAGCTTTAATCCGAGAAAATAATCCTGATCTGCACCAAAATCTTCAATAGTGTCTTGGGCAGAAACAATCTGCGGTTTTGCACAGGATGCAAAAAATAATACTGTTAATAGTGAGATGAATAGTTTTTCAAATTTATGTTTCATATATGATTTTATGATTAAAACAATTATTCAGCAGGAATAGTTATAGTTGTTCCTGAAATAATGTAATCTGGATTTGAAATTTTGTTGTAAGTAGCAATCTTCTTATATTTCCAAGGGTTTTTGTAGTAAGTATTGGAAATATCCCAAAGAGTATCGCCCCATTTGATTTTATACTGTTCAGCTTTATTTGTAGAACGGTCAACAGCTGGAGGTGTTGGAATTACTTCTTCAGCTTTTTCTACAACAACAACTTCATTTTCTTTTGCAGGAGGAACTTCTGACTGATCAATCAATTTCTGAAGTTCGCTATTGTTATCCTTAATTTTTTCTTCAGGATTATGGCTCTCTGTTTCAATGATTATAGTGTTGTCATCAACCTTTACAGTTTTCTTTGTAATCAAATTGTATCGGGATGGAATTATAAAAAGAATCAAAGTAGTTGCAATGAGACAGATTGCAGCACATACAACACAAATGATTACTGGAACTCTGGTTTTCTTCTGGATTTCGTTGCTCTGATCTGAAGAATCGCCCATTATAGTTTCTTTGTCATAAAGGCCTGTAAAACTTAAGCCGCCAGAACCTGAAGAGCTGAAGGAAGGTGATGGGGTTGAAAAATCGAGGTCGGGGTCTGTCCCCATCTGTTCAAAATCTGAATCATTGAAAACAGATTCCTCTGGTTCATCTTCAAAAATATTCTGTTCCTGTTCAGGCTGAGGTTCAAAAGAGAAATCTGAATCAAGATTGAGGTCTGTCCCTATTGAAAAATCGGGGTCTGTTCCCTCTGGTTTACTTTCAAAAACATTGAAATCTGACAAATCAGGGTCTGTCCCCGTTTGTTCATCCCACGCTGTATCTGCTGTATCGAAAGGGGATTCCTCTGTTTCAAAATCTGTGGATTCAGTTGTTTCTTCAGTTCTGTTTAATGTGTAATCGCCAAGAGTGAAGGCATCTTCTGAATTAAGAGGAATATCTGGTTCTGGATAAATTGAATCGGCAAAAGGATTGTCGTTATCAGGGAAATTAAAAGCTTCGTCTGGAGTACTGTCGAAAGAACCTACAACAGTTTCAGAAGAATCGGAAGGGGAAAGTGTTTCTGAAGTAACTGTTTCATCAGATTTTGTTAAATCTTGAGCTTGAAGTGCCTGGATTCTGGCAAGAAGTCCTGAACTTTTCTGACTTGATGAAAATGATTCTTCCATATTATCCCCCTTTGTTATAATTTTAGTTTATTATTTAAGTATATTCAATAAATCATTGCGGCCTGCTTTTTCCAAAGCTTCACGAACCAGCATACGATTTTCTGGTTTTTTGAACTGAATGATTGCTCTCTGAAGTCTTCTCTCTCTTGCTCCTTTTGCTACATATATTTTCTTAAAACTTCCGTCTGGATTTTTTGAATAAGGATCCAGTTCTGTATAATACTGGCAGGTGGAAAGAGAGCCTGGAGTTGGATAAAAGTCCTGTATCTGATCAGGGACGAATCCTGTTTTTTTGAGATATAAAGCAGTTTCAATTGCTTCATTTAATCCGCTGCCAGGATGTGCAACAATATAATATGGAACCAGGAATTGTTTCATTCCAAGTTTTTGATTCATTTTTGAATATTCTTTGCTGAACTGTTCATAAACAGCATGGGTACTTTTTCGCATCAGCTGAAGGATATTATCGTTTGAATTTTCCGGGGCAACTTTAAGCTGTCCAGAAATATGGTGTTTGCACAAATCTTCCAGAAAATGCTTGTCTTTATCCATTACAAGATAGTCAAATCTGATTCCTGAACGGATGAAAACTTTTTTGACATTCGGAATGGCACGCATCTTTTCCAGGAGAGAAATATAGTCGCTGTGATCAACTTCCAGGTTTGGACAGGGGTCTGTCCCCAGGCATTGCTTGTTCTTGCAAACACCGCATTTAATCTGTTTTTTACAGGATGGTTGGCGGAAATTTGCTGTAGGGCCTCCAACATCGTGAATGTATCCTTTAAATTCAGGGTGTTTTGTAAGCTCGGTTGCTTCTTTAATTAAAGATTCATGACTACGGGACTGGATTCTTCTTCCCTGATGAAAAGTAATGGCACAGAACGAACAGGCTCCAAAACAGCCGCGAACAGAGGTAAGTGAAAACAGGACTTCTTTTAATCCAGGGATTCCTGTTTTTCCATTAGCTGCAGGTTGATTGTAAACCGGATGCCATTGTCTGGTATACGGCAGTTCCATTACGGAATCAAATTCTTCAGTTTCAAGAGGCAGAGATGGTTTATTCTGAACAACATATCGGGTATCTGATTTTTCAATTAAAATATCAGCATTGATTGCATCAGTATTCTGTTCCTGAATTACAAAACTTTCTGCAAATTTCTGTTTTGATTCATCGGTATTCTGGGAGATTTCTTCAAAGGATGGCAAAAGTATTCCTTTTGGAAGTTCTTCTTCTTTGCTTGTATACCAGCAGGTTCCTCTAATATCCCGAATCTGGCGGGCAGGAATTCCTGAATTCAGTTTATCTGCGATTTCGATAATTGAATGTTCGCCCATTCCATACATTAATAAATCGGCTTTTGAATCCAGGAGAATAGATTTTCGAACTTTGTTGGACCAGTAATCATAATGGGTAAATCTTCTAAGACTGGCTTCAATTCCCCCGATAAGAATATCAACACCTTTATATGCTTCGCGGATTTTTGCACAATAGGTGATTAAAGCTCTGTCTGGACGATGACCAGCTTCTCCTCCATGTGCATAATCATCTTCTGATCGAGGTTTGTTGTTTGCGGTGTAGTTTGAAACCATGGAATCCATGGCACCTGCACTTACAAGGAAAGCCAGACGAGGTTTTCCCAATACGCGAAAGGCTTCTATATTTTTATAATCAGGCTGAGCAATGATTCCAACCTTGTATCCATGGGATTCAAGTAATCTGCCTAATAAAGCTGCGGCAAAAGATGGATGGTCCACATAAGCATCTCCAGAAACAAAAATGAAATCACATTGGTCCCATCCTCGTTCTTTCATTCCTTTTTGAGAAATTGGAAGAAAAAGAGATTCTGGGAGAGAGGAATGGGGACAGACCCCTGTTTGTGTTTTATGAGAATTTGGGGACAGACCTCTGTTTTGTTTTGGTGATGAATGATTTGGGGACGGACCCCGATTTGTTTTTTTTGCCATAACAGTAATTTTGGGGACAGACCTCTATTTTTGATTTTTTTTACTCAATCCAGCGATTTTCGAAAAAGTTTTTTCAAGGTATTGGGCTTCACTTTCAGAAAGGGCTGCTCTGGATAAAATGCTGCGCCAGAAATTTTCCATATCTTCACGACCTGGCATTTTGAAAAATCCAATTTTTTCAAGGTTATCTGATATTTCCTGAACTGTGTTATCAAGGCGTTCGAGAGTAAGAGGTGTGTAGCCTTTGAAATTCTTGTTCTTTTCCTGAATATTCTGTCTGAACATGTGATAACTTAAAATCTGAACTGCATGACTAAGATTCAGTGAACCAAAATCATCAGAAGAAGGAATAGTAACTCCAAGGTTGCATTCATCCAGCTGCGAATCAGTTAAGCCTGTTCTTTCATTTCCAAATACAATTGCAACTTTGCCACCTTCTGTAATATTTCCTGCTTCTGCAGCAAATTCTTCAGGTAAGAGAAGTTTTCCCCGTTTTTTTCCACGACGACGGGTAGTTCCTGCACAGACAACGCAATCGGCTGTTGCTTCCCTGATTGAAGAATAAAATTTTGCATTATCAAAAATATATCCTGCATGAATGGCCAGTACATGAATGTGTTCTAAATCATAATTATTGATATCACCAACAATTCGTAGATCTTTAATATCATTATTTGCCATGGCTCTGCAGGCAGCTCCGATATTTCGGCTTTCATCAGGATGGTCTAATACAATTGCAATATTTGAAAGTTTCATATGATTTCCTAGATTACAAATTTTAAAGATAGAATGAATAATACAATATAAACTAAAGCCAAAATGAATTTAATTCCACTTCCAAAGAAAAATCCCAGAAAGGCTCCAATGGCAGATTTGAAGGAAGTTTTTGCTTCACCTTTTGTATGAATCATTTCTCCAACAAGTGCGCCTATAAATGGGCCCAGAATTAATCCAAGAGGAGCAAAAAATAAACCAATAATAAGTCCCAATGTACAGCCTGTAGTTGCAGCTTTACTTCCACCGAATTTGTTAGTCATTATCGTTGGCATGAAGGTATCCAGTATCATTACAATAACTGCAACAATTGCTGTGATAATAAGACATGGTACAGTAAGATTTGTAAAGTGTGAAAAGAAGGCAACAAGAAGGCCTGCCCATGCAAATGGTGGTCCAGGAAGAACTGGAAGAAAAGATCCTAATACTCCGATTGCGAGTAAAATACCTGCAGCGATAGCAAAAACTATATCTAATGTCATTGTAGCTCCTTACTTTAAATATACGAGAAATTCATTTATAATGCAATTTTATGGAAGTATTTCTTGGAATTTCTGCCGCAGAAGGAACTGGAATGGGAACAGCTTTTGTTGTTCCAGACCCTGTAAAGCGTGCGATTCGTCAGCATCATATTAAAATTGATCAGATTAATTCTGGATGGACTCATTTTTTAAATTCAGTTGAAGCTGTTGTGCTTGAATTGAATATGCATCTGGATTCTCTTTCTAAAACTAGTGAAAAAGATAAGGCTCAAAGGGAAGTTTTTGAAACTTATATTTTGATGCTGGAAGATCCTGTTTTCAGAAAGGAAGTTCGGGATTTTTATGAGAAAGAATTGTTTAATATAGAATATTCTGTTCAGTATAAAGCTGAAGAATATGCAAATAAGCTTAAACAGTCAGGAAACAGTTATCTGGCAGAAAGAGCAAAAGATATTACAGATGTTTTTGATCGTGTATTGGATGAAATGCTGGATATTCATCATTTTGACATTACTTCGGTTTCGGATGGATCTGTTATTTTTGCAAATTCCTTGAGTTCTGCTGATACAATTATTCTTTCAAAGAGAAAGATTGCTGGACTTGCATTGTCAGAAGGTGGTGTCTCGAGTCATGTTGCAATTCTTGCCCGCAACTACGGAATTCCAACTGTTTTAGGCCTTGAAGAAATCAATAAGAAAGTTAGAAATGGTGACACTGTAATTGTAGATGGAAAGAATGGTGAAATTCTTGTAAATCCGGACAGTTCAACAATTTCAGAATATAAACAGAAAATTCGTGCTGAATACCAGAGAACTGTAAGCTTAAGAGCTTTTCTTGATAAGCCTGCTGTTACAAAAGATGGAACTGAATTCAAACTTTATGCGAATATCGGAACTCCTGAAGAAGCTGAGCTGGCAAAAGCAGAAGGGGCAGATGGTATTGGTTTGTTCAGAACTGAATTCCTTTATATGGCTGAAAATGGAGCATCTCTCAATGCTGCCGCTCGTTCTTTCAGTGAAGAAACTCAGTTCGAATGCTATAAAAAGGTTCTGGAAACAATGGGGGACAGACCTGTAACAATCAGAACCTTGGATGCTGGTGGCGATAAACTTATCAATTCAGTTGATATTCCTAACATGAATGAAAAAAATCCTTTAATGGGACTTCGTGCAGTACGATTAAGTCTTGCTTGTCCAAATGTATTGAAGACTCAGCTTAGAGCTTTGTATCGTGCGGGGCTGTATGGAAATTTAAGGATTATGTTTCCTTTGATTACAAGTGTCGATCAGGTTGAAAAATGTCTTGAAATCATTAAGGAAGTTAAAAAAGAACTGGATTTTGAAAAGATTCCGTATAAAGATGATGTTCCTGTTGGAATAATGATTGAAACAGCGGCAGCTGCAATTGTTTCAGATTGTCTTGTAAAATATTGTGATTTTTACAGTCTTGGAACAAATGATTTGACTCAATATACACTTGGCGTAGATAGAGAAAATCAGCATGTTGCAAATATTTATAATGAGTTTAATCTGGCAGTATTAAGATTGATTCAGCTGACTATTTCAAATGCGGCAAAAGGAAATGTTCCGGTTTCTGTTTGTGGCGAAATGGCAGGTCATCAGGATAGTGTTATGGTTCTTGCAGGTATGGGGATCAGAAATCTTAGTATGAGTCCAAAGGCAATTTCCAGTACAAAGGAATTGCTTTCAAGATTTAATATTCAGGAATTGGAAGCAATTTCCGCAAAGCATTTAAACAAATTTTAGTAGGAAAGATATGGCAAAGAAAAAAGCAAAACCCGATTTTAGTAAACCAAAGGATATTATAATAGAAGAAGAATTAGAAGTTCAGGAAATGCCTGACTTTGTGGATCCTTCTGCAAAAGATGGAGAAGTAACTGTTGCTGAAGATGGAACTGTAACTGTAAACGGTGAAATTCATGCAGAAGATGTTGAATATGAAGGATTGCCTTTAGTTGTTATTGCGGGGCGACCTAATGTTGGAAAATCAACTTTGTTTAATCGTTTCCTGAAGAAAAGAATTGCAATCACAAATGATCAGCCTGGTGTTACTCGAGACCCTGTTGAAGCAACTGCAATTTTAAACAGTAAGCCAGTTCATCTTGTTGATACTGGTGGATATAAACTTACTCGCGATATTGGAACAAAAGAAGCTGAACTTGATGATTATGTTGTTGAGCGTTCCCTCGATATGATTGAAAAGGCTGATGTAGTGATTCTTCTTCTTGAAGCTGGAGTTATTACTGGTGAAGATGAAGAATTCATTATTAAAATGCGTCCTTATTGGAATAAACTTATTGCTGCTGTGAATAAAACTGAAGGTGGTAAGAACGAAGCTGAAGCCTGGAACTATGCAAAATATGGTTTTGATGAATTGATTTTCATTTCGGCTGAACATGGAGACAGAATCACAGAATTAACAGATATGGTTGTTAATCGTTGTGATTTTTCTAATGTAAAAGTTTTATCTGCAGATCGTCCAATTAAGATTGCAATTTTAGGAAAACCAAATACAGGTAAATCAACTTTATCAAATAGACTTACTCATTCTGAAAATTCTATTGTATGTGATTATGCAGGAACTACTCGCGATGTTGTTGAAGGTGAGTTTGAATACAATGGTCAGAAATTCAAAGTTCTGGATACTGCGGGAATCCGTAGAAAAGCAAGGGTAAATGATGATGTAGAATATTATTCAGTAAACCGTGCAATCAAAACTCTGGATGAATGTGATGTTGTTTATCTTATGATTGATGCAGTTGAAGGCTTGGCTGAACAGGATAAGAAGATTTGTTCACTCGCTTTTGAAAAAGGCCGAGGAATTATTTTTGTTCTGAATAAGTGGGATCTTCGTGAAAATCAGGATAATAAAGCTGTAAAATCTGCCCGTGAATGGATTAACATTATGTTTGGACAAATGGATTTTGCTCCAATTCTTCCTTTGTCGGCTCTTGAAGGTCGTGGTGTAATTGATTTGCTCAATACAACAATGGAATTGTATAAGCAGCTTACAAGAAAAATTGATACTTCTGCTTTGAATAATGCACTTCAGGATTGGTTGGATCGATATCCGCCTCCAGCAAGTAAAACTGCTCATTTCAAGATTCGCTATATGACTCAGGTAAGTACAAATCCTGTTAATTTCTTGATTTTTGCAACTCGCCCAGAAGTTGTTCCAGAAACTTATATTACATATCTCAAGAATCGAATTCGAGAAGATTTAGGATATGAGCAGATTCCTGTTCAGCTGGAAATGAAAGGCAGCAGAACAAAGTGGGAAGATAGAGAACGATAATGACTTATACAATTGGACAGGTTGAAGAATTAACTGGTATAAAGACTCACGTTTTACGATATTGGGAAGAAGTAATTCCAGGTTTTATTCCTGAAAAAGATTTAGGAGGACGGAGAATTTATACTCAGCGAGAAGTCGAACTAGTGTTCCGTCTGAAATATCTTATAAATGAAAAAAAATATACTCTCGAAGGTGCCGGTCAGCAGATTATACGGGAAGCTGAAATCAAGAGAGAAAGGGCTGATATTCTTCAGCAGATTCAAGAGACAAGAAATCTTTTATTGGAATTATATTTTAAACTTAAAGCCTAGAAGATTGTAAACCAGGAATTTTTAATGAGTAACGAAAAATTTTATCAGAAGTTTGTTGAACCTAAAAAAGGGAAGAAAGAAACTGGAAGAAAAAAAGGGGATAAAGGGGACAGACCTCTAAAACAAAACGCAAGAGAGGAGAATGGGGACAGACCCCGATTTGTTAAACAGAATCTGGACAAACATCCTGCTGATGCTTTTGAAGTTTTGCAGTCCCAGTTTGATGAAAATAAAGTTCCTCAGGAAGCAAAGTCTGTTCTGGAAGATTTTGATCAGATTGTTCAGTGGGTAAGTCCATTGAATTCAAAACAATTGCAGCAACTTCCTGACAATATAAAGGCATTGTCTCATCAGCTTACAGATCAAAGAAGTGAACGACGACTGGGATATTTGAACGAAAAAGTTCAATTGAGTGCTTATGTTCGGTATTATACCTGGTGGAATTTAGTTCGTTTAACCCGTTTATTTTCAAATTTAAATGCTGAATCTTTTCCTGAAAAAGATTGTATCTGTCTTGATTGTGGAACGGGACCTCTGACAATAATTCTTGCTTTGTGGCTTTCTCGTCCTGAACTACGAAAATTGAATTTAACCTGGTATTGTCTGGATGTTTCTGCAAACAGCATGGCATTGGGAGAAGATTTATATTTATCACTTGCTGCAAAAATAACAGGAAAAACCTGGAAGATTATCCGAGTAAAAGGTCCTTTCGGTACTCATATTAAGGAAAAGGCAGAATTCATAACCTGTGCAAATATGCTGAATGAATTGGATCAGGCAGGAGATATGCCTCCTGAATATCAGACTAAAAAGTATTATGAGCAGTTTAAAAATTATGGTTCAGATAGTACAAAATATTTATTGATTGAACCGGGAGTTCCAAAAGCTTCGAGAACTCTTTCATTAATTCGTGAAAGATTCATAAAAGAAGGCAGAAAAATTGTTGGACCTTGTCCTCATTGTGACGAATGTCCTATGAATGGATTTAAGGCCTATACAGGAAGTCAGCATAAATGGTGTAATTTTGCATTCTCTACGGAATCGGCACCTGCAAAACTTTTGAGACTTTCGGAAAAGGCAAAACTTCCTAAAGAAAGAGCAACTTTATGCTATATTTCTGTAATTCCAGCTGGAGAAAAAGAATCTGAATCATCCGAAGATAGAAATCTTTTATTGAGAGTTGCTTCAGATCCATTGAAGATTCCGGGAACAAAATCAGGTTTTTATGCCTGCAGTAAGTACGGACTTATTTTAATAAAATTACTCAGTGATAAAAATATTACATCTGGAGATTTATTAAAAGTTAAGCTTTCACGAGATATTGAAGAACTGCCTTTGGATCAGAAATCTGGTGCAAAAATAATTACAGTTAAATAAAAATCTCTTTTTTGTGTTTATTTCCAAGGGCATGGATGGATTCAATTAGGGGTCTGTCCCCACTATTGTTTTCCTGTTCAAAATCTTTTAAATCGATGGAAAATCTGTTCATAGAGAAATGCTGAAAAACAAAAATCGAGTTCCATTCCTTTATGAAGTTAGGGGTCTGTCCCCCATTTTCTTCTTCAATGAATTTTTTTTTGAAAAAGTCGCGATATTCACAGAAAAAATGTTTTTCTTTTAGCTCAGAATATCCCACCATCCAAAGTTCGGGGCGAGCTTCTGAAGAATCAGCTAATCTGAATAAATTAATCTGTAAATCAGCAGTTTTTTGTGCCATCCAGATTTGACTGTCGGAAATAAGTTTTGCAACAGATGGACCGCCTGTTTTAATTATGTATTTTAATTGGTTGGTCTTTGCACTGTGGACTGGAGTTTTATTAAGAATTATTACATTCTTTCTAAAATCTATGTTTAATTCGGGATTTCGTTTGAAGAACCCATCTGCAATTTTCCCGGCCTGTCCTACTAGATAACGATTGTTTTTGGAAAGTTGTTCATCTTTTCCTGGATTATCACCAATTACAATAAGTCGGATATCATCATTCATTGTGATTTTATCTAGGTCCCTGTTATAAACTACAGGTGTTTCAAAATCATAGGGAGGATTCTTATCTGCTTGGGCAGCAGCTTTCTGTAATTCCATTAATTGAGGATAGTTCTGGCTCCATTCTTCTATTTTGTTTTTAAATTCTTCCTTAAATTTGCAAAAGTAATCCCATTGTTTCTTATTCATTTTGATATTCCTGTTTGATTAGTAATAGTGAGTTCGAAGAATGTTATCTACAGCTTCTTCAATCTTTTTTTCAATAGTAGTGCCTGAGATTTCAGCTTTCCGGATGAATCCTACATTGTAAAATCCGAGGGTATTTCCTGCGATGTGGCTGATAAATTCACCTTTATAAGGACCGTTTTCCAATACGATTTGTGGAACCAATCCTATTCCCAAACCTAATTGAACTAAAGCAAGAATAGCTTCATTACCTTCTGTTACTGCGGCAATTGTTGGTTTTACATTTCTTGATTTTGTCCACTTGTCAAATCTTGAGCGTGCAATTCCTGTTTTTGGAAGGATTAAAGGAACACTAGATACTAAATCCTGTGGAGACCCATCGATTTGAGTGTAAGGTCCATTTCTTGCGGCTGCGTAAACTAGAGGAGTTTGAAGGACACTAACTGTATTCATCATAGAAAGTCCATTTTCAGGAATAGCGCCAACTGCAAGAGCTGCTCGTCCTTGTTTTACAGCTTCGATTGCACCAGCTGGATCTCCTGTTTCAACCGAAAAATGAATGTCAGGGTATTTTTCGGAAAAATGTTTAAGAAATTCAGGAAGAATTGAGTAGCAGGCAGTAACAGATGCATAAATGTGAAGAGTACCGGAGATTAATTCATTGGTTCCGGAAATCTGATCAGAAAGTGTATTTTTTTTCTGAATTGTATCACAGGCGAACTTATAAAACAGTTTTCCCTGTTCCGTTAGTTCAACCTGCCGGTTATTTCTATCAATCAGGATTGCTTGCATTTCTTCTTCCAGACGACTTATGATTCGGCTTAAGGCAGAAGGACTCATATTCAATTTTGATGCAGTATTTCCAAAGTGAAGTGTCTCTGAAAGAGTTATAAATGCCTGTAGTTCATAGAAATTCATTTTTTTTCCTACTAAAATGCCGATATTATGGTAATATTATAACTTACAGGTACTTTTATTAAAAGGAGTTTTATATGAAGAAAGTATTTACAATGATTTGTCTTGCAGTATTTTGTTCATCTGTATTTGCTTTGGATATTTTTAATTATATTCCTGTTTCTGGTAATGTAAAAACTATAGTTCAGACAGATTATGAAATTACTACAAAATTTGGAAATTATTTCAGAACCCCAAGTGCAAAAGTAATTAA
This sequence comes from Treponema sp., assembly GCA_045627625.1. Classification (GTDB taxonomy): domain Bacteria; phylum Spirochaetota; class Spirochaetia; order Treponematales; family Treponemataceae; genus Treponema_D. Next base: position 58,289 of record JAZQOB010000061.1, on the reverse strand, counting down.
TGTTTTAAATGAATCTGGAAAAATCGTTGAAACAACTGAATTAACACCAAAGGATATTGTTTTAGATAAAACAGTAACTAAATATGATGTTTATGGAAATGTAATTGAGCAGGCAACTTATGACAGTGAATCAGTTCTTTTGTGGCGGACTGTAATCACTTACAAAGGTATGCAGAAGGTTGATTCTTCTGAATATGGAAAAAATGGAGTTCTTAAGGCAAAAACTCTATATATTTATGATGAATTTGGAAATCTGATTGATGAAACAGGTTATGATGGAGACGGGGTATTAATCTGGAAAACTAGATATCAATACAAAGGTACAAAACTGGAATCTGTTTGTGAATATTATTCAGATGGATCTTTGAGCCGGGAAGAGAAGTTCACATATAATAGTTCTGATAAAATTGAAAGTATCGTGACTTATGATGTTTTTTCAAAATCTACAGAAATTCTTGTTTTCCGATATGCAGCTAATGGGCAGATTACAGAAATTACAACATATGGAAATGATAAACAGATTGTTAAACGTCTTATGATTAAATATGATGCTACTGGAAATGTGGCTAAATTGTCAGATTATGATGTTGCTGAAAAGTTTGGTACTACAGTTAATGAATTATCGTTGATTACTGAATATATGTATCAGTAGTTATTTTGTGAAGAATAGGGGTCTGTCCCCGTTTATCTATAATTATTAAAATAAAAAAGCCTGTTCGATGATGAACAGGCTTTTTTCAGTTTAGGAACTAAGAATATTAGTAATTCTGAGCTTCAATCTGGAAATATGACTGAGGATGAGCACAAACAGGACAAGCAAGAGGAGCTTCTTTTCCGATTACAATGTGTCCACAGTTTCGGCATTGCCAGATAGCTTCCCCGTCACTTGAGAATACAACTTTATCTTCAACATTTTTCAAAAGTTTACGATATCTTTCTTCATGGTGTTTTTCGATTGCAGCAACACCTTCAAACTGTTTTGCAATCAGGTCAAAACCCTCTTCACGTGCAGTTTTTGCAAATTCAGCATACATATCTGTCCATTCATAGTTTTCACCATCTGCTGCTGCTTTCAAGTTTGTTGCTGTATCACCAATTCCACCTAAATGTTTTAACCACATTTTTGCATGTTCTTTTTCATTGTCAGCTGTTTCTAAAAATAATGCTGCAATCTGTTCATATCCTTCTTTTTTTGCCTGGCTAGCGAAATATGTATATTTGTTACGAGCCTGTGATTCGCCAGCAAATGCTGTCTGAAGATTTTTTTCTGTCTGAGTTCCTTTTAATTCTTTTGCCATGATTTACTCCTATAAATTAAGATTGTAATAATTACAATAATGATATAAGTAAATATACTTGATTTTTATAAAAATGTAAAATACTTTTTTTGTTATATTTTATTTTGTTGGTAAATATATCCTTTGGGAATGCCTGTTATTCGAGATATTTGGGACGGCTTTAGATTCATGGAAAGCAATATTTTGATTTTTCTGTTTCTTTCGGACGGAGGATTTCTAGATATTGAAATACAGTTTTCAAGAGAAAAAAGTTGTTTTATAAAATAATCATATAATTCATCTGAAGTTTCGGTGATGTCGTGCGAACTATTATATTCCATGCAGATATCCTCATTTTCTTCTGTTAGAAAATTTATGAAATTTTCAAGTGTTGTGAAATAATCAATTAGAGGATCTGCTGATATTAATTGATTTTTGGAGTACATACTAAAACTACTCCAAGTGTATTCATTTGTGTTGCAGATACCAGCTTTTTGACAATTTTGATTAATATAGCGGCATACTATGAGAAAATCCTCGAATCTTTCTATAGGTCTGCTTTTGTAACGACCGTTAAATACAGGACCAGTGTGATTATATTTATGATTATAGTAGTAGGCGTATGAATTGCAGAGCTTTTTCATGAGAAGTGGCATATTCTCTGAAGCATTTCCGATTTCAGCATGAAAGTGATTATCCATTATTATAAAAGCATAAATTATTATGGATAATTCCTTAGCATATTTTAAGAATCTCTCTTTAAAAAACTTTTTGTCTTCTTTGTCAATGAAAATATCAATATGATTTGCACCAGTGCATATAACATGATGAACACCTGATATTCCTTTTAAACGTGGTCGTCTGGCCATTTTTTTACCTCATATATATATAGTTTATGACTTATAAAAAAAGGACAAAAATTTGGAAAAAAAAATAAAAAAAGTGAAAAAATAGGGGTCTGTCCCCAAATGTTTAGTCTATTTGGGGACAGACCCCTATTTTTTATGATTTCATTATAAAAAAATATACCAATCAAATAAATTACCTGTATAATTACAATATGTCTGAAACTTTGACAGTAAAAAATTTATATGCCTCTTACGGAAAAACAGAAGTTCTTCATGATATTTCATTTGATATAAAGCGAGGCGAATTTCTTTGTATTTGCGGACCTAATGGAACTGGTAAATCTAGCTTACTTTCTATTTTATCTGGTATTCAGACAGAAAATATATCTATCACTTCTGCAGATATTCAACCATCTATTGATGATATAATTATTTCAACTCTAAAGCGTAAAGATTGTGCAAAAAGAATAGCATTTATGCTTCAAAATGAAACTTCTGTATGGAATTTTACAGTAAAGGATGTGGTCTTATCTGGAAGATATCCATATTCGATTAATGGTTATTATTCAAAAAAGGATAACCAGAAGGTTTTAGAGATTATTAACGATTTGGGAATTGAGAATTTAAAGGAACGATTGATTCATAGTTTATCTGGGGGTGAATTTCAGAAAGTTAGAATTGCTCGATCTTTGGCACAAGAACCAGAATTTCTTCTTCTTGATGAACCTGTGAGTAATCTTGATCTTGTCTATGAATCTAAATTAATGTCTCAATTGAAAGATATTGCAAGGAAAAAACATATTGGAATTGTTGCATCTATACACGATATTAATTTAGCCGCAAAGTATAGTGATAAAATTCTACTGCTACCACCTGGTAAAGCTGGGATTTTTGGAAATACAGTAGAAGTGCTGAATATAAATAATCTAAAAGAAACATATGGAGTTGATTTTACATGTCAAAAGATAGAATCTTTTCAATTATTACAATAATTTGCTTTTGTTCAATTATTTTAATTCCAATTGGCATTGCCATAATGTGGTTCTCAACAAAGTGGAAGAATTTTATAAAAATTATTATTTCCATTGTATTGAGTGGTTTATATGTAGGACTTTTTCTTCTTTTTTTGCTTTTTGAACCATCTATAAATCAAAATGGAGTAGGTGTCCCTTTGAGTTTTTCAAAAGGTAAAACTGAATTTAACACAGAAGTTACTTCCTCAAAAAAAATTGAAAAAGAGGTAGATGAGTTTACTTCAAAAACATTAAAAAAAGGCAAAAAGGAAAAGCAGCCAGAAAATAAAGAACATCTTCCAAAATCTCTTAAAAAAAATCAGGAAAAAACTGCTGGTCGACTTATCTGGCCAATAATATTTTTTCTGTTTTTGATGGTTTTGATTATTATTCAGAATATCAGGTCTTCTAAAAAGAACAAGGATTATGAAAATCCTTATGTCGATACTAATCAATATAAACTTCCTTTGTCTGATGATGCAAAAATGCCAATTGTTCATTTCCTGAAACTTAGGTTAAACAAGGATGAAAGAATTAATTATGCTACAGAAACAAATCAAAAAAATAATGAAGGAAATTTTGTTGTTACAAATCAACGGCTTGTAATTTATAACAAAGAGGAAGGTGAGATTGATTTTCCGCTTTCGGTACTTGAAGCTGTTGCTTCTGTTTCAAATTCTGTAATAATGCTTACCTCTGGATCGAGAAAATATTATATTTTTTTGCCAGAAAATCAGGTTAAGTATGCATTGGCGGTATTGAGATGGAGTTTTAAAAAAATAACATCCTAGGGGTCTGTCCCCGTTTTTCCCCATTTTTTATTTTAGGGTCTGTCCCCTCTTGTCCCTGCTTATTACATTTTCCATTCTCCAAGAGGTCTGTCCCCTATATTCTGTCCCCTATATTCCGCATATCTAGTCAAATGTCTTTTTTTAACCTATAACTATAAATATTGAAAAGAGAGGTTTTATGAAAAAGATTTTTTTACTTTCTATCGTTTGTTGTGCAGTTCTGTTTTCAGGGTGTAATAAAAACAAAAATACCCAGGAAGGGATTGAAGGGGTTGCCAGACCTTCTTTAACTCCCGCTGTTATTGAACCTGTAAATGTTGAACTGAATGATAAGAAGCTGGTAACTTATGATTCTTTGAAATCCTATTTTGTGCCTCGTTATGAAACTGTTTTGCCTGAAGAACCTGCAGAGTTAGATGCAAAACAGAAGATTGAGGATAAATCTGGTAAAGAAACACAATCAGTTATTCCTGGTGTTAGAAAACTTTCTGAATATAAAACACAGTATTCTACTGAAAGAAAATCTACTCCAAAATCACAGGAAACTGTAAAAGCTCCTGAAGAAAAACTTACTGATGATAATCCAGATGATCCTTTTATAATTGAAGATTGGGGACCTTCTGGTTCTGTTGCCGCTGAGAACATGAAGCCAACCTTCTATGTAATCTTTTCTAAACCAGTTAGGACATTAACTGCTTTGGATGAGCCTTCTTCAACTTCAGATATTATGTCAATTACTCCAGCTCTTAAAGGTACTTTCCATTGGTACGGTACACGACATCTGAGTTTTGAATCAGAAGAGATGGCTGATCCATCTATAAAATATACAATCAAAATTAAATCTGACTTAAAGTCTATTTTTGGGCAGAAACTTTCAGGTGATACTCGTTTTACAACTAAAGCGGAACCTGTAAAAATTAATGCTATTTTTGGTGGATATGAAAAAAAGAGTACATCTCATTACAATTGGTCAACTGGTGCTCTTCCTCCATATGAAAATCGATTCTTAATGCGTACAAATTATATGCTTACCGAAGAACATTTACGAGAAGAACTTGTTGTAAAGGTTGGATCGAAGAAAGTAGCATATAAGCTTGAACCAAGTTATGATAAAAATGCTTATTATTGGAACTATGCTCCAAAATCAAATGAAGAATTAAAGCAGTCAAATTCATTTATTGTTACTATTACAGATACAGTTCCTCATAACACTACTGTAACTGCCGAAATTCCAAGTTCAAAAACTTCAAAGTACTATAATACTTTACAGCCATTCAATTTGACTGAAGTAAGCAAAGTCTGCAGATATACAGAAGGAAAAATGACTAATCCTTTATATCTTTCTTTTTCTCAGAATGTTGATAAAAAGACTGTAGCTTCTAATCTCAGTTTTAATTTTGACTATACTCTTACTGATAATAATATTTCCGTTAATGGAAGCACTGTTATTATTTATGGTCTTCCATTGGATTATGATACTGAATATAAGCTTTATGTCAGAGAAGGAATTAAAGATATTTATGGTCAGTCCCTCTCTTCATATAAAGACTCATATTCTTTCAAGACTCGCCCAATGCAAGCTTTCGTTAAATATCTTGATTATGGAAACAAGATGATGGAAGCTCAGTTCCCTCATAGATTGATTTTTGAACATCAGAATATTGAACCTGGAAATCAATATACTGTCCGAAAAGTACTGAACCCAATTTTTAATCCTAGTTATCATCATCATATAGAAGATAACTGGTATAGTGGAGAAGGGGATTCTGGTTATAAATCAGTTAGTTCTTCAATTCCAAACCAGCGAAATTTTGAAGAAGTTGATTTAAATCCTTATTTAAATAATGGTTATGGTTTTATCCGATTCCAGAGTGTAGTTAATGTAAGAGCTCAAAGATATTGGTCAGGTGAAGATTATATTGACACAAGAAATAATTCTCTTACTCTTCAGATTACAGACTTAGGTATTACAGCAAGAGTTGGTATCAACAAAGTTGTAGTAATGGTTAGAAGCCTTACAACAAATAAACCTGTTACAAATGCTGATGTTTATATCTGTAAGGATGTTTCCCAGTATTCAGAAGATCCTATGAACAGTGTATTTGCAAAAGGTAAGACTGATGCAAATGGTTTTGCTGTAATTACTTATACAGAAGAAGAACTTGCTGCTTACGAAGAATGTCGTGATGATGAATACAGAAGTGAATATCCTTCTGTATATGTTGTAAACGGAGATGATAAAGCAATCTTTACTCCAACTTCACACAATATGTGGAGAGATGGTGTTTATACAAGTTCTATTTTATCATCAAGAAATCCTAGTCAGCGTACATTTATGTTTGTAGATCGTGGTTTATATCGTCCTGGTGAAACCGTAACTTTCAGAGGAATCGATAAGGATCAGATTCTTGGCGCAATGCTTAGTCATAAAGGAGACTATAAACTTAAAGTTCAAGGTAGCTGGTGGAGAGCTGAAGAAATTGTTGATCCTATCGAAGGCTCTTTGTCTGATACTGGTGGTTTCTGGGGTTCATTCAAACTTGATGATGATCTGGAACCTGGTACTTATGAAATCAGTTATTTCAGAAAAGGTGAAACTGATAACAGAAGCTACAGCAATTTTACTGTAAGTTTTATTGTTGCAAATTTTGAAAGAGTTAAATTCGAATCATCAATTAAAATTCCTGATATTACCTATTATGGTGGTGATAAAATTTCCGCAGAACTTTCTGCTGATTATCTTGCAGGAGGAGCTTTAAGCGGAGCTTCTTTCAATGCATCTTGGTATAAAGAAAAAACTAATTTCACTACAAAAGATGTTGAATCTCGTGGATATACATTTGGAACTCGTTCATATTATTCATCTCGAAATTATTATTCAGATGAATCGGGTGTTCTGTCTTCTTCAGGTGTAGCAGGTTTGTCTTGTTCAACCGAAAAGATTACAGATGGTAGCCCATATCTTTATCGTGTTGAATCTTCAGTAACAGATATTTCTAATCAGAGAATTTCTACTTCAGCTAGTGTTATGGTTCACTCTTCTCAATTCTATGTTGGTTTGAAACGCCCTAATTCTGGTTATCCCAAAAAAGGAACAAAAGTTGAAATTCCTTATATTCTTGTAGGTTCAGACGGATATAAAGTTTCTGAAAATGACTTGAAAGCAAAAGTAAAATCTCTGAAATATTCTTTAAGTCGTGAAGTTTGGACTATGGTTCATGAACAGAGTGTTGATTCTACTGTTTATACCCGTTACGAATCTTCACAGAAAGAAGAAGCTTCAGGTTCAATTGATATTAAGAATAAAGGAAATCTCACAATTACTCCTCCGGAAGCAGGATGGTATACTTTGAAGGTTACTGGTACTGACGGAAAAGATAATTATGTAGAAACTGTGTATGAATTCTATGTAACAGGTGGTAGAGCTTTCTGGTACGACAGTAATAACAGTAATTCTATTAATCTGACTCCAGATCAGTCTCAGTATAATCCTGGTGATACTGCACAGATTCTCCTTGAAAGTCCTCTTCCTGAAGGTGATTATCTTGTTACTGTTGAAAGAGAAGGTATTTTCACTGAAGAAATCAAGCATTTTGATTCTCCAGCTAATGTAATTGAAATTCCTGTTGCATCAAATTATGTACCTGTTGTATATGTTTCTGTTTCTTCTTATTCAATGAGAACAGGAGCTCCAAAACATCAGTATGGTGAAGTCGATTTGGATAAACCAAAGGGATATTTTGGTGTAACACCATTGTTTATCAATCCTTACACTCGTGCTTTCTCTGTAAAAGTTGAAAGTGATAAGCAGGTATATAGACCAGGAGATCAGGTAACCTTGACTATGACAGCTACTAAAGGCGGACATCCTGTTCAGGGTGCAGAACTTACTGTAATGGCTGTTGATAGAGGTGTTCTGGATTTAATCAACTATCATGTTCCAAATCCAATTGATTATTTCTACGATGTATCTCATTTCCCTTTAAGAACTCGCGGTGGTGATTCTCGTGATATGCTTATGGATCCTGTAACTTATTCAATTAAGGATCTTCAGGGTGGAGATTCTGACGGGGATGATGAAAAAGAAGATGAAAGAAAGGATTTCCGTCCAACTGCTGTATTTGAACCTGTTCTTATTACAGGAAAAGATGGTACTGTAACCTGTTCTTTCAAAATGCCAGATTCTTTGACAACTTATAGAATTACAGCCTTTGGTGTAAAAGAAGATTTATTTGCATTACAGGAAAAAGAAGTTCAGGTTCAGAACCCTATAAATGTTCAGCAGGTACAGCCTAAAAAGCTTCGTGAAAGAGATACTGCTGAATGTGGTGTTTTAATCACAAATCTTGATAATAATGGTCATGATATTACAGTTGAGCTTGAAGCTCGTACTCCAACTGGAAATACAGTTCAGGATGAACAGGAAGGACGAAAAACAGTTCCTGGAAAGGCATTCATTGATGGAAAGAATAAACATACTGTTCATGTAGGTCCTGGTCAGTCATCTGTTGTATATTTTGATGTTGCTGCTGAACAATCTGGTACTGTTGAACTGGTTTATACAGTTTCATCTGATATATTGAACGAAAAACTTATTTCTCCTGTGAAAATTGAAAAGACCTATGTTTATGAAACTGTAACAATGGTAGGTTCAACAAAAGATGATGCTTTCACTCAGAAACAGGAACAGTTTGCAATTCCTGGCTGGGCAAAGGATGGAAGAGGAGATTTAAGTGTAACTTTGGATGCAACTCGTCTTGGATTGCTTGGTTCTGCTGTAAATTATGTATTTGATTATCCATATGGATGTATGGAACAGCAGTCATCAAGAGTTCTTCCTCTGGTAGCATTCGGAGATTATATTGATGTTTTTGGCCTTGATAATCAGGTTGGCGATATTAAGAAATGTGTAACAAGTTTTACTCAAAACTGGGGAAAATTGCAGCATTCAGATGGTGGCTTTGGTTATTGGGGATCAAGTTATAGTAGTAATCTTTATGTTTCAATCAGAATTGCTCAGATTTATGCTTTAGCAATTCAGAATGGATATACAGCAGAAGAACTTGGCTATAACATCAATTCTTTAAAGAACTTTATAGCTAAATCAATTCGAAATTATTATTTCCATCATGATAATTGCGAATGGTGTAAATATGAATATAGATTCTATAAGTCTTATGCTTGTTATGTAATGTCACTTTTGAACGATAACAGATTGAAAGATATGTATGATCAGATTTACGAAGAAAGAGATCAGGCACCGTTAGTTGCAAATGCTTATCTTGGTATGTGTTATGTAAATGCAGGTGACAAAGACAGTTTGAAGAAGGCTAATAAGATTGCATCTGAAATCAGAAGTTATCTTAAACCTGTTGAACGAACTGTAACTGTTATTTCTAAGGATTTGAAATATTCTGGCTACAGCTGGTTCAGTTCAGAATTTGATCAGATGGCTTCGATTCTTGAATTGTTTGTTTCACTGAAACCAAAAGATGAAATGGTTGATAGATTACTCTATACATTGTTATTGAAGCAGTCTTATGGATACTGGCAGAATACTTCAACTACAAGTGCGGTATTGCATTCAGTTTATACTTACATCAAGCAGAGAGATCTTGATTCAGTTAAATTTGAAGCTTCTGCAACAATTAAGAACAAGAAGGTTATGACAGAAAGCTTTAAAGGTGCTGGTGCAAAACCAAAGACTCTTAAGCTTCCATTTGAAGGTGAAATTCTTAAGAAAGTTGAAAGAGATACTCCTGTTCCTATCATTTTTGAAAAGAACGGAACTGGAACTTTGTATTATACAGTAGAAATGAAATATGCTTTGCCAGATGAAATGCAAAACAACAGAAATGAAGGTTTAGGAATTGAATACATAATTTCAGATTATGAAACTGGAGAAGTAATCAATAAACCAGAAAATACATCTTCATTGCTTACATTGGAATCTGGAAAACTGTATAAAGCAACAGTAAAGGTAAATACAAACCATGATAGAAATTATGTTGCATTAAGGGCTCCTATTCCTTCTGGTGCAGAAATTCTGGATTCAACATTTGTAACAACTGGTTCAGCAGGAAGTTCAGGTAGCGGTTATTCATACAGACACTGGTTGAGTAACAAGTATATTATGGATAATGAAGTTCAGTACTTCTGGGATGAATTCAGTACAGGTGCAACAACTGTTTCATTTACTTTCAGAGCAAACCGAAGAGGGGTTTATCCAGTTCCTCCTGTTCAGGCAGAATGTATGTATGAACCAGAAATTTTAGGTCGAAGTGATGGTTATTTAATTCAGATTAAATAGTATTCTTTAGATTATTTTTGGTATTTGGGGACAGAATCCAGATTATTTTGGGGTCTGTCCCCAGTTTTTATAGAGGGAGAGGTCTGTCCCCAATTGTTTGTCAGATTGAATATCAAATAGAGGTCTGTCCCCGTTTTACAAAAAGGATTCGGCTATGAAAAAAAATCATAAAATCATATTTATTATTCTCTTAACGGTTGCAGGTTTATTCCTGCTATCCGATTTTTTGATGTTTGTAATTCCTTATCCTGAATTGAAAGAGTTTAGAAACAAAGAATACAGTACAAGATTTTATGATAGAAATAATCAATTGATTTATGTAAATTCAGTTGATGATGGAATAAGAAGGGAATTTACTCCATTAAAGGAAATTCCGAAAGATGTCAGAAAGATTTTTCTTAAGGCCGAGGATAAAAGATTCTATTTTCATAATGGTGTAGATTTTGTAGCGGTATTAAATGCATTTTTTCAGAATAAATCATCTGGAAGAACTGTACGCGGGGCATCAACTCTGACAATGCAGATTGTAAAAATGATGAGTCCCGAAAAACCTCGCACTGTTAAACAGAAAATTCAAGATGCCATTGATGCGCGAAGAATTGAAGTAAAACTTTCAAAGAAAAAGATTCTTGAACTTTATCTGAATTCGGTGCCTTTTGGTAAATCCTGTGAAGGAATAACTTCAGCTGCAAGAACTTTCTATGGTTCTGAATTGAGAGATTTGAATCCTTATGAGATTGCATGTCTCTCTGTTATACCAAGAAGACCTGTCGCATACGATCCTGTAAAATTTCCTGATGAAAACAGTGAAAGAGCCTTTTTGATTTATAAATCAGCATTCAGTGTTCCAAAGAAAAAGATTTCTTCTGTTAAAGAAAAAATAAAAAACTCTGCACATAATAGTTTTGAATACGAGTATCCATTTTTTATGCCTCATTACATGAATTATTTACAGGCTGAATATAAAAAAAATGGATCGCTTCCATATGAAATCAAAACAACAACAGATCTGGAAGTTTACTTTCAGGCGGAATCTTATATTTACGATGCATTAAGAAATGCGGATGGATCGAGAATTACAAATGCATCATTACTATTAATTGATAATAAAGACAATTCTGTTATTACCTGGATTGGAAATCATAACTGGTATGATTCTGCTAATGGAGGACAGATTGATGGTGTTCTGGTTAAAAATCAACCGGGAAGTTCCATGAAACCTTTTTTATATGCGCTTGCATTAGATTTGTCTCAGGATGAAGAAAAAGAAAATGGGGACAGACCCCTAAATTATTCACCTTCTTCGGTTTTAGCTGATGTTCAAAAGGAATATGGCGGTGATGAAATCTATATTCCATCAAATTTTAATAACCGTTATAACGGGCCTGTTCGATTTAGAATTGCTCTGGCCTCCAGCTTAAATGTTCCTGCCGTTGATATCTTATCGGAAGTTGGTGTTGAAACCTATTTGGACAAACTTTATGAACTGGGATTTGATTCTTTAAGAAATACTGGTATAGATGCATACTTGGGGTTGGCATTGGGGGCTGGAGAAGTTTCTTTATATGAATTGGTAAACGCATTCTCTGTTTTTGCAAGAGGAGGTCTGTCCCCTGCCAATCTTTACAAAGATCCATATCAGATTTATTCAAAAGATACAGCAAGTTTAATCTGTTCAATTTTGAGTGATAAGGGTGCCAGAGCATTGGGATTTGGATATACTCAGACATTCCAAACAGACTATCCGTCTATTTTTAAAACAGGGACTTCTAATCAGTACCAGAATATTGTTGCTATAGGTTCAACTCCAGAATATACAATTGGTGTTTGGATGGGAAATTTTGTTGGTCAAACTGTTCGTGGAAAAACTGGAAGTTCGCTTCCTGCTTGGGTTGCAAAAAAATTGCTTGATGATCTTGTAAAAAAAGAAAAAGATAAGATGGGGACAGACCCCGAATATTCCTCTTTTCCAGAACCAGAAAATTGGTCAAAAAAGAAGATTTGTTCTGTATCTGGAATGAAACCTGGAAGATTTTGTAATTCAACTGTATACGAATATGTTAAAAATGGTACCGATTTACCAGAGTGTAATTGGCATCGATATGAAAATGGTGAAATTCAGATTTATTATCCATCCATTTATCAAAATTGGGCAAGAAATACTCTTAATAATGGAAATGTTGATTATTCTTCTTCTGAACTTCAGATTATCAGTCCTCAAAATAATTCATTGTATTATTATTCAGAAATGAATTCAGAATTGCAGGCAATTCCTGTTGAAGTAATTGGTGGTTCTGATGAAACTTTAATCGTAAGATATGATGAACGAATTATTGATGAAATTCAGCGTCCTTTTGTGTTCAAACTTCCTGTTGAAAAAGGAAATCATATTTGTTCAGTAAGCTGCGGTCAGGAAACCATAGAAATTAATTTTCAGGTTAAGTAGGGGTCTGTCCCCTAATGTTTCCCTTTTGTTCAAACAGGGGTCTGTCCCCATTTTAATTTTTCTCTTTAATTAATCCCTTTTTTCCATTATATTAACCATATGGAAAAAAATATTAAAAATAAATTATTACCTTTGATTCTGACTTTTGCTGTTATTGTTTTAGACCAGCTGACAAAATTTCTTGTTGTAAAATTTGTACCTGCTTATACATTGGTTGGAGTTCCAAGTTTATTTGGAGATTTTTTGCGCATTATTCATGTGTATAATACTGGTGTTGCATTTAGTGTTGGTGCAAGTTGGTCTGCTGTAGCTAGAAGAGTTCTTTTTTCTGCTATTCCAGTAATCATCTTGATCCTTGTTCTTGTTATTTATTTTAGAAACAATGAATTCACAAATCTTCAGCGCTGGGCTATCACTGGTATTGTTGGTGGTGGTTTTGGAAATATTATCGATAGAATCTTCCGTGCAAATGGTGTAGTGGATTTTATTGATGTTAAATTTTATGGTTTATTTGGAATGGAAAGATGGCCAACTTTCAATGTTGCAGATTCTGCAGTAGTTGTATGTGGAATCCTTCTTGTTATTTCATTTATAATCACTATTTCAAAAGATTCTGAAAAATCAAAATAATTGGAGAAAAAATGAATTACGAAGAATTAGATGCTGCAGAAGCAGAACGAAGAAAAGCTCAGCAGGTTCAGTATAGAAATAAAAAACGAACTTCTATGATTTTTACTTTTTTAGTTTCTATTTTTGAAATTATTGTTTCGCTTTTTATTTTTGCTGTTTTATTCATTGCATTCCTTTACATTGGTACTCGTTTACCAAACAGTGACGAATTTATGGGAAAAATATTCTTCATTGCTACAATTATTATTTTAATTGTTTCAATGGTTCTTGGTTTTAACATTTACAAAGTTTTCTGTAGATTTTTGATTAAAAAATTAGATTTAAAAGAAAAAATGCTGGAAAGTGTGTTAATTCATTATGAAACAAAAGCTGAACGAAAAGCAGGAACAAAATAATGACTGGTATTATCGGCGCAATGGATGTTGAAGTTCGCATTTTATGTGAACAGCTTAAAGAAAAAGAAATTATTGAATTACAGGGTTATAAATTCAATAAAGGTATTTTGAACGGAAAAGAAGTTGTTGTAGTAAAAAGTGGCATTGGAAAAGTAAATGCTGCATTATGTGCACAGCTTCTGATTTATAAGTTTAATGCTGATAAGGTGATTAATACAGGTATTGCTGGTGCTACAGGTACTGGCCTTGGAGTTTTTGACTTTGTTGTTTCAACTTCAACTGTATATCACGATTTCAACTGTGCTTTCTTTGGGTATGATTTAGGACAGATTCCGGGAATGGAAAAGGAATTTAAAGCTGATTCTCAGATGATTGAATCTACTTTAAAAGCTTTTTCTGAAACTGATTTTTCTAAAGAACATAAAATGGTAAAAGGTCTTATTGCTTCTGGAGATCAGTTCATTTCTTCAAAAGAACAGCGGGATTATATTAAAACTAATTTTAATCCTATGTGTGTTGAGATGGAAGGTTCTGCTATTGCTCATGCCTGTTCAGTAAATAAAACTCCATTTGTAATTATTCGTTGTATGTCAGATATGGCTGATGATTCTGCGGAAGCAACCTATACCTTTAACGAAGATTACTGTGCAGAAATGTGTGCAAATTTAATCTTGCGTATCATTGATAAAATTTAAGAGGAAGTAATTATGGAAAAAAAATATAATGTTGATTCTTTCAATCTTGACCATACAAAAGTAAAAGCACCATTTGTTCGTCTGGCAGCTAAAAAAGTTGGAGAAAAAGGTGATATCGTTACAAAATTTGATATTCGTTTTTGCCAGCCAAATAAAGAATTTATGTCTACTGGTGCTATTCATACTCTTGAACATTTGATTGCTGAATATATTCGTGATGAAATGGAAGGAGTTATTGATTTTTCTCCAATGGGTTGTAGAACTGGTTTTTATTTTACAATTTGGGGTGATCGTGATGAAGAATATGTTGCCTCACACATGCTTAATGTATTAAAGAAAGTTGCCGTTTGGGATAAACCTATTCCAGCAACAACTGAAGAAGAATGTGGAAATTATAAAGATCATGACCTTGAAGGAGCAAAATCATATGCAGACCGATGGGTAAAAGGTATTGAAACAAAAGGTTGGAGTGCTTTCTAATACTAAATGAATATTCTCAATAAATTAAAAGAAACTGCAATTTCTGTATTTCCTGTTATGGGAATTGTTTTTCTTTTAAGTTTTACAATTGTCCCCCTGGATAAAACTCTTTTAATAAGATTTTTTATTGGCGCTTTTTTATTGATACTGGGTCTCACAATTTTTCTTCTAGGGGTTGATTTAGGTATTCAACCTATGGGACAAAGATGTGGGGCGGCTTTAACCCAGAAACGAAATCTGTCACTGCTCTTAATTTCTTCTTTTCTTATAGGTTTTATTGTAACTGCGGCGGAACCTGATATTCAGGTGTTTGCTACACAGGTAAAATCTGTATTCCCTTTTGTTAATAAGGGTATTATAACTTTTGTAATTGCTGGCGGAGTTGGAATTTTCATGCTTCTGGGAATTCTTCGTTCTGTCCTGAATTTTTCAATTAAAATTACAATTCTGATTTCTTATTCAATTCTTTTTATTCTTTCTTTTTTTGCACCTGACAGTTTTTTTGGTATTGCCTTTGATTCTGGCGGTGCTACAACAGGACCTATGACAGTTCCATTTATTATGGCATTGGGTTTGGGCGTTTCTTCAGTTCGAGATGATGAAAATAACAGTTTCGGTCTTACGGGAATTGCCTCGATTGGGCCTGTTATGGCTGTTATAATTTATTCATTGTTTATAAAAACTGGTACTGTGTCAGAAACAATGGGGACAGACCCCGATTTAATCAAATCTTTTTCACAGATTACTGCAGCGGTTCTTAAAGAAGCTGTTTTGTCTATTGTACCATTGCTGGCTTTGTTTTTTGTGTTTCAGTTATTTCTCTTGAAGATGACAGCAAGACAGGTAATAAGACTCTTAATAGGTTTTGTATATAGTTTTGTTGGTTTATCGATTTTCCTTATTGGTGTGAATTGCGGTTTTATGCAGGCCGGTCAGACCCTTGGTGAACGGCTGGGAGCCCTTGCATTTGAAAAAGGTGGTATCTGGTATTTTGTTTTGATTTTGGTTGGATTAGTATTAGGTGCAATCATTGTCTGCGCAGAACCTGCTGTATGGATTTTAAGTGAACAGGTAGAAACTGTTTCTGGTGGTACAATCAAACGAAAGATGCTGATGATTTTTCTTTCAATAGGGACAGCCTTGGCAATTGGTATTTCTATGATCCGGGCAGTAACTGGATTCAATTTAAAATGGATATTAATTCCCGGTTATATAATTGCAATGGTTTTAATGATTTTCTGCCCGCCATTATTTTCGGGAATTGCTTTTGATTCTGGTGGAGTTGCTTCAGGACCATTAACTTCAACTTTCATTCTGTCATTTGCACTGGGAGCTGGAAGTGGAGGAAACGGGGGACAGACCCCGTTTGGTGTTATTGCCCTTGTTGCCATGATGCCTTTAATTGCTATCCAGATAATGGGAATAATTGTGAAAATAAAAAAAGCTGAAAATAAAGGAGGAGGAAAATGAGTTTCAAATTGATTGTTTCTATTGTTCCTCATGAATGTGGTGAATTGATTACTTCCGCTGCAAATAGTGCTGGAGCAAATGGGGGGACCATTATTATGGCACGAGGGACAGCCGAAAATTCAATTCTTCAGTTACTGGGATTAGGTGATACCTTTAAGGATATTACATACAGCATCATCGATTCTTCCTTATATCGTCAGGTTTATTCTGCAATATTAAAGGCTGTTTCAGAAAAGAAAAAACATTTTGGTGTTATGTTTGGAATAGATGTGAATCAGTTTGTAAAAGCAGGAAATATGAATTCAGAAGAGGAAAAGGAAAACAATATGAAAAACGAAAGTTCGTATCAGGTAATAAATGTTATTGTAAATAAAGGTTATGCAGAAGATGCAATGGCTGCTGCAAGAAAAGCTGGTGCAGGTGGTGGAACTATTATCGGTGCCAGGGGTACTGCAAAAGAAGATGATGCAAAATTTTTTGGAATGAAAATTGTTCAGGAAAAAGAAATGCTGATGATTCTTGTTCCAGCTGAAAAAAAGGAAGGAATTATTGCTTCGATTAAAGCTTTACCTTGTTTTTCTCAGGCTGGAAGTGGAATTGTTTTCTGCAATGATGCAGAAGATTTTACATTTTTAGGAAAGGATTAGAAGTAATCTGAAAAATCAAATTCTTCTTCGTCCTCATCATCTTCTTCAAACCAGTTGGAGAAATCAAAACCTTCTGAAGAATCTGAACTGTTTTCCTGCAACCACTGATTTGCTTCATCAACATCGTCAGAAAGACTGTTCAAAAGTTCAAGGAAATCCATGCTGTTGTCGTTGGTGAATTTAGAAGTTTCAATCAAATCCATAACAGAAGTTCCGTCAGCACTTGTCATTCTGATTCCATCTGTAATTTCTGAAATTGTATATGTTACGACACTTCCTTCAAGGGTATATTCTTTAAGGATTCCAGTTTTTGTATTGTATTCATATTTTTCAGACATATCTTCTGACTGACCCATAGAAGAAATTGTCATAGTAAGATAATCGTCAGTAAATGAAATATACATTGTAAGAATTGAAGTGTATGCAGTCATATCCTGCCCATTTACATTTGTAACAACATATTTTTTTCCGCTGATTTTTGGTGCTGCAAAAACTGAAGAAGCTGTAAACAGAAATAATGATGATAATAAAATGAATAATTTTTTGTTCATAAAAACTCCCATATATTTTTTTATAAATATCCTACAATTCTGTAGAAATATCAATAAATACACATTCAATCTTAAGTTCATTTTGAACTTTTTCCATAACTTGTAAAACTCCTGCAGTTTCTGTTTCGTAGTGACCGCCGCCAATTACATTAATGCCCATTTCTTTTGCGTAATGATATTGTTCGTGAGCAAATTCTCCAGTAATATAGCAGTCTAATTTTTCCTGAACAGCAGTTTCGACATCTTCACTTCCACCACCAGAAATAATTCCAATGGTTTTACATTTTTCTTTTCCAAATAGAAGTAGTACATTAGGTTTCTTTCCTGGACGAAGAACTTTTTCTGCAATTTCCTGAACAGTTAGTTCAGATGGAAGTTCTCCTTTTACTCCAAGTACCATTCCTCTCCAGCTTCCAAAATCTTCCACCTTTGTTAATCCTAATCTTTTTGCAAGTCCGTAGTTGTTTCCATAAGGATTGTTTGCATCAAGAGGAATATGGTAGGCACACAAAGCCAGGTCGTTATTAATAAAAGTTGAAATTCGTTTGTAAAAACTTCCTGTAATTGTCTGGCAGTGTCCCCAGAAAAGTCCATGATGAACAAAAAGAAGATCTGCTCCTTTTTCAGCTGCAATTCTGGCAGTTTCTTCGCAGGCACCTACTGCAAAAGCAATCTTTTTAATTTCTTTAGAATCTGGTGATTTATTTTGAATCTGAATTCCATTAAGAGAAATATCAGACATGAAATTTTCTTTTTTAAGGAACTCGTTAAAATATTCATCTATCTGAATTAAATTCATTATTCTTTTTTACTCCATGCTTTTATAATTTCTTCTTTTGTTTTTAATACAAGATATTTAGCATAGAAGCCATGTTTATCTCTTTTTAATCCAAGTCGTTTAGCAAGGAAAGGATCTGTCATTTCAATAATACCGAATCCTGGAGTATTGTATTCCTTTAATGAATCAAGACAGAAGAAACCTGAAACCTTGTCTGTGAAATAAGATGAGAATTCTTCTACTGCTTCAGCAGACATTTTATCTCCAACAAGGAAGTATTTACAGTTTGAACCAAATTTTGAATCTAAAAGTTTGATAGCAGAGTTGCATTCTTTTTTGATGTTGTATTTGTATGTATTTTTAGTATTTGTTTCTTCAAAATATTCTGGTTCACTTAAAGATTTTTCAATCATAAAGAATTTTCTTAAAGGTTTAAGATCTTTTGAGGAATCAAGCCAGACCATGTCATTTGTGTAAAAGTCTATTGAACAAACAGTGTAACCTTCTTTTGCAAGGAACTTCATGTAAGGGAAATAAGATTGAGAATCTGCCCGTTTATCAGAAACAAGAAGAATCACATTATTCTGATTTCCGGAAGCAGTTTCTGGTGAAAATTCATAAAGAATTGCATTGGTTGAAGACCCTGCCTTTATTGGGGTGAATTCAGTTCTGAAACTTCCTTCAAAGTATTCTCGTGTTTCCTGGATTCCAAGTTTTTTTTCTTTTTTGATTTTTACAGGAACAAAGCATAATGTAAAAATCATTCCTGAAAGGCAGAGGAGTGTGATGATAATAGCCGCAGACTTTGCCATGCTTGAATAGCTGTCGGTAAGAAGTTTTGCGGCATATTTAAAAAGTGAATAAATGTTCAAAAAGAGAACAATTACAGAAATTATCAGGACATAGAAATTAACATAATTTAAGCCCCAGGAAATAATCAGCAGTATGGAAAGAACTAAAGCTAATGGAGAAATAAAAACAAGAGAATCTTTTTTAGCCTGTTTTACAAAAAAAACTCTAAGTTCAACACTAATTAAAAGAGCAAAAATTAATAACTGTCCTAATATCATTCTATTGTCCTATTGAATCTGCAGCCTCCAGAACACCGTAGAATGCAGGTTTACATGTATAGTCGTCATTAAATAATAATGGATATTGTCTATGACCGCTATATTCCTGCAAAGCATTAAGCCATGTTCCGCCGTCTGTTACACCCCAGATTGTAACTCCCATAATACCATTTTTTTCACTAGTTTTTCTATTTCTGATGAATAATTCATAGTACTGTTTATACAAATTTTTAAGGAGCATTGGACTATATTTATTGTTTCCGTTAGCAATATCAAGTTCTGTTACCTGAACATCAACACCTTTATCAATAAATTTCTGAACTGCATATTCAAAACTTCCACTTCCACCTGTAAGTTCTGGATAATCAACTTTTACATGAGCCTGCATACCAACTGCATCAATTCTTGCATCTTTATAGGAACGGATTTCGTCTACAAGATTACAGATTGCAGCACATTTATTTGGCTGATATGTATTGTAATCGTTATAAACAAGTCTAACTTCTTTTGGAGCATATTTATTAGCATAACGGAATGCATTGATAATGAATTCTTCGCTGCCATAAACTCTGAACCAGTTTGAATCTTCTCTGAGCCATTTTCCAGAACCAGCACCATCGGAAACTGCTTCGTTTACAACATCCCAGATTGTTACGATTCTTTCATCATCATTGTTTTCTCTTTCCCAGTCACGAACGAAAGTCAAAACTGATTTGATATACCATTCAAGACGAGCATTCATTGTTGCTTTATCAACAAATTCAGCTTTATTATCATTCGCGAAATCTTTTTTGAAGAACCAGAGAGGTGTCTGATTGTGCCAAACCAGAACATGTCCTCGCATCTTTACACCAATACTCTGAGCAATAGCAAGAATAAGAGGCATGCTTCCGTAATCTGGAAGATTTTTTGGCATCTGGTAGATTTTTCCATCTTCAGCTTTGAAATCTTCAGTTTCGATCGGGCGTTTCCAGTTGAATACAAAATCAGGCTTGAATTCGTTTCCCATAGTAATAGAAGAGAAGTGTCTTTCCAAACCTTCCATTACTTCTGCAGTGTTAAGTTCATTGTTGAAAGAAACTGCAAGACCTACATATTCAAAAAGATCTGCATATTTTTCTTTGACACTTTCTGCTTCCATCCAGTTTAAGCGAGGCATTCCTGTAAGAGCTTCTTCTGTCTGTGCTTTAAAACGGAAATCACGAAGATAAACTGTAAGATTTTCTTTTTGTGTTCCGATTATACTCAAACACAAGCTTTTGTTATCAGTTGCAAGAAGATCAAGTTCTCCTGTAACCTTTACCCAGGTATTGTCCTGGACTCGGTCTTCAAAGAAAGATGGCATATTGTTGCTTGGATCATTAATGAACCAGTTTACTTTACAGTTTCCGCCGTTTTTATTTACGACTTTCATGTAGCAGGAAATTGAATAAGTAGTCATGTATCCTGCATATTTCGCAATACTGATATTTGCAATATTTTTGTTTGTGATTTTGTCCCCTGAAATTTGAATTACATTTGTGTAATCGTCTACTTTAATACCAGTTTTAATGGCGTCTGTCATGTCTGGACAAAGATATTCAACGCTTCCGTCGCTGTTTGTGACTACAAGTTCTTCTGCAGAAACGCCTTTTTTATTTGCTTTGTTTTTTCCTGATCCACAAGATACTAAAGTAATCAGGATTAAGAATAAAGGAATGAGTTTTTTCATTTTAGGTTCCTTAAAAAAATTTGTTGTTTCTAGATATTATCATAAAAATGATTTTTGTATGCACTCAAAGGGTAGTATATGGAGAATTTAAGAAAATTCACTTAATAGGAATTTCTTTGATTAATACAGATCGAAATGAAAAAAGGAACTCCAAGAATGGAAGTGAAAATTCCTGTTGGTAGTTCTGACGGTGCAATAACAATTCGGGCCAGAATATCGGCTATCAATAATAAAATTGCACCAAAAATCATACTGAAAGGAATAAGATATTTAGCTTTTGAACTTATTAATTTTCTTGTAATGTGAGGAGCTATTAATCCAACAAAGGCTATTGTTCCCCCGGCACAAACTGCAGCTGAAGTAGCCAGGGCTCCTGAAATCAGAACCAGAATTCGCAGGGTTTTTACATTCAGACCAAGGCTAGCGGCAGATTGTTCTCCACAAGTTAATAGATCAAGGGATGGAGCAATAAAGAACATGATGAAAATTGAAATAAAAGAAGGAATCAGAATAAAAAAGAATTCAGTCCAGTTGCGGCCGTTGAAACTTCCCAAGGTCCAGGAATAGATTGTATGAAGTTCCTTTGAATGTGTGAGAAGCAGAATTGAAGAAACTGAAGAATATAAAGTTCCAAGTGCTGTTCCGCAAAGTAATAGCATTACAGCTGCATCTCGAGAATTTTTTCTGCTGGCTAAAAGTGTGACGATAAATCCGGAAAGAAGAGCTCCAGCAAAAGCAAAAAGATTAATTGGAGGAAAAGGTAAAAAATAGGCTGTCCCCATTGCCCCCCAAATAGAAGCAAGAACTGCTCCTAATGTTGCTCCTGAAGAAATGCCCATGATTCCAGGTTCCGCAAGAGGGTTTCTGAAAAACATTTGAAAAACAGAACCGGCTCCTGCAAGCAAAATGCCTGATAAAAGCACCAGAAGGCTTCTTGGTAATCTCAATTTGAATAAAATTATGGATGAAAATGAATCAGAATTAAAAATATGAGCGAGATCTAGCTTTTCGGCTCCGAGAAAAAGAGAAACACAAAAAATTGCTGCCAGAAAAAGAATGGACAATAAAAAAGTGACTTTATATGAAATTCTGTTTTGCATCATTTTATTATACTTATAAGACTTCAGATTAATCAATTAATATCAAAATATTTATATATATTGAAGAATTTTTCTAAAATAAGGATTTTATTCTCGACAATTGGGAAAAAGGTTTTATAATTATTTTTGAGGGGCTAGGAGGAGAATTGATAGTTCTTCATTATGATTATTGTAGTTTAGTTATTCTTCTTATCATCATAGGGTCGGTTCTAATGCGAAGACCACCTAATGGAATTTCGACTCGTCTTTTTTATTCTGTTGTCGTATTAGATTTTTTATCAATTATAACAGATATTATTTCGGAAACTTTATGGATTCCTGTTCAATTTAGAATTGTAAACGATTATCTCTATTATATTTTTACGGTAATTATACCAGGACTTTATATACTCTATCTTTATGCCAATATTGGTATCTGGTACCGTCTAAAAAACAGCTGGATTACTCAACTTGCGATTTGTTTTCCTGCAATTATTGAAATTTTTATCCTTATCGTAAATATTTACACTGGTTGGGCTTTTGGATTGGATGCAATTGGTCGTTATGAAAGACGCCCTATGCAGGTTGCCTTAATCTATTGTGATTTGGTTTATCTTTTAGTTGGGATTTTCCTTCTTATCAAGCATAGAAAGCTGATTCCGTTTGATAGACTGGTTCCATTGTTAAGTTTGTTTCCTTTAGTTTTGATAGGACTTGTTTATCAGCAGCTTCACCGTGGTTTTGAAACAACTTTATTTGGATTAACAATCGGTATTCTTTTTGTTTCATTTACAGTTCAGAGAAAGGATGAAACTTCTGATGAAGTTACGGGGCTTAAATCTCTTGATTGTTTTAAAACTGATATTTCAAAGATTTATAACAGTAAACAGCCTGCAATTATTCTTTTTATTAAGATTCTTAATCAGGAAACTTACAGAAGAACAAGACAGACTTCTTTGTATTTGACTTTTGTTCAATCATTGACTTCTGAATTAAAACTTTGCTGTCAGAACAGTCATATTGATTATGATATTTATTCTGTAAGAGACAGTGTTTATGCCATTAAGCTTGAATCGGAAAATCTTACTGCTGCAGTAGAGCTGACAAAATCTATTGAAAAAGGATTTACAGATGGTATTTCTGTCATGAATGTAAATACTACTGTAGAACCAAAGATTTGTGTTGTAAGAATTCCTAATGATTTTGATGACAAGGAATTTTTATGGAATTTTGGTATTGATTTTGAAAATACTGTCAGCAAAGATGAAAAGATTTCTGTTCTTGCAGATATTTATGCAGATGAATTTGAGTTCAGAAAATTCAAAATTAAAACTGAGATTGGAAAGATTGTTGATAGAGCATTAAAGAATCATTTCTTTGAGATGTATTATCAGCCAATTTATTCTGTAAAGGAAAAGAAATTTGTTTCGGCAGAAGCTCTGATTCGTTTGAACGATCCTGAATATGGTTTTGTATCACCAGAATTATTTATTCCTGCATCAGAATTGAACGGCTCTATTCATAGAATTGGGGAATATGTTACAGAAGATGTTTGCCGTTTTATTTCGGAAGTAGATTTTAAAGAACTTGGATTAAAATATATCGAAATGAATCTTTCGGCTGCACAGTGTCTGGAATTGGATCTGGCAGAAAAAATTACAACTATTTGTGAAAACTATAAAGTTTTACCAAGTCAGTTGAATCTGGAAATTACAGAAAGCTCAACAGATTTTAACCCGGTAATTGCTCTCAAAAATATCAATAAGCTAAAGGAAAAAGGATTTACTTTCTCTTTGGATGATTTTGGAGTTGGCTATACTAATCTGGATAGAGTAGTAGGACTTCCAATTGATTTGATTAAACTTGATAAACAGTTTGTTCGCGGATTAGGAAATCCAAAAACTCAATGTACTATTGAAAGTCTTGTAAATCTTTTTAATGATCCTGTTATGAAGCTGAAGATTGTTGTAGAAGGTATTGAAGATAAACAATCCCTGAAAATATTTGAAGATTTGGGTTGTGATTATATTCAGGGATATGTTTTTTCTAAACCTTTGCCAAAGAAAGAATTTATTAAGTTCTTGAAGGAAAACAATCACTAGGATTTTTTATTCTGAAAGAAGTTTTTCAAGTTCCTTAATGGCCTGGATGATTCTTGGTCCTGGTCTTGTAAAAATATTGTCATCGATAATATAAATTTTATTATTTTCTACGGCTGGAATTGAACTCCAGCCGTTTCTGTTTTTAACTGATTCGGCAGAGATTCCGCTGGAAACTGGAATTAAAATTACCTGAGGATTTCTAGCGATAATTGTTTCTTCGCTGACCATAGGGTAACTCTCCTGAATATCCTGAAAGATATTTGAAGCACCTGTTGCGGCAATAATTCCTGTAATGAAAGAATTTGAGCCAGCACTCATGTAAGGTTCATTCCAAACTTCGTAATATACAGAAATGTCTGAGATTCTATTGATTGATTCAAGCTCCGAGTTCATCTGGGAAACAAGGCTTGTCGCTTCGTTTTCTTTGCCGATAAGTTTTCCTATTTCCTGAATTTCTGTAAGAACGCTCTGGATAGAATCAGCCTTTGAAACATAGTATGGAATATTGAACTGCTTGAGGGATGGAATTAAAAAGTCATGCATAGTATCTGTCAGATAAACAAAATCTGGCGAAAAAGAAAGAATTGTTTCTATGCTTAAAGATTTTCCATCAAAACCTCCTGTTCTAGGAAGTTCCAGAGCTTCTGGTGGATAATCGGAATAATCTGAAACAGCTGCAATCTGGTCTTTTGCGTCCAGGGCAAAGAGAATTTCGGTGGACGCTGGGGACAGGCTAATTATGTGTTTTGGAAAATCAGGGGTCTGTCCCCCATTTTTTGTTTTGTTACAACCACTCAGAACAAGGCTTAATAAAATTACAATTATTGTGAATGAAGAGATTTTTTTATTCATATACATACCTCGAAAAAATAAAAAACCCCAGAAGAAGTATTCCGGGGCGTTACGGGGTGGAACCCCGTAGAGGGGGTGGCGGAAAAAGCTTTGCTTTTGCAGCCAGGGGGAGACTTACCCCTCCTTAGTCCTTGCAACCCCATTCTGCATAGTAAGCATCAAGCTGAGTTTTGATTTCAGGAGTAATTACTTTTTTGTCGCCATTAGTATAGAGGGCCTCCATAACTTCGTCCATTGAAACAATTGCACGAGCAGGGAAGCCGTATTTTTCAGAAATTGTATTTAGGGCAGATTTTGTTGAATCAGGAGCTTTTTCGCGGCGGTCAAGGCTTACGATTTCTCCAACGATTTTGATTCCACCTTCAACAGTTTCCTGTGCCTTGATTTTAGGATAAGTTTCTTCAATTGATTTACCTGAAGTTGTAACATCTTCGATAATAACTACACGGTCGCCATCTTTGATTTTATAACCAAGAAGACCGCCTTTGTCGGCACCGTGATCTTTTTCTTCTTTACGGTCAGAACAGTATTTGATTTCTTTTCCGTAGAGTTCTGAATATGCGATTGATGTAGCAACTGCCAATGGAATACCTTTATAAGCAGGTCCAAAAAGAACATCAAAGTCATCTCCAAAGTTATCGTGAATTGCTTTAGCGTAGTAGCGGCCTAACTGTGCAAGTTGTGAACCTGTAATATAGGCACCTGCATTCATAAAAAATGGTGACTGACGGCCACTTTTTAAGGTAAATGATCCGAATTTTAATACCTGGCATTCAAGCATGAAATTGATGAAATCTGTTTTGTACTGTTCCATTTGCGTTTCCTTTGTTTTGTGAGTTAGGGGTCTGTCCCCGTTTATCTTGAAAAATCTTTACCTACAATTTATAATTTTTTTATGATTTTATTTCAAGTTATTGCATATACTTTAGCCATTGCTGCCGGTGTATATTTTATTTTTACTGGAATCAAGAAGATTGACGAAATCAAAAATGGTGGTAAGACTGGAGATATTTCTGAAAAATCGGAAACTCTGGGTGATTTTTATACTGATGAACAGGCTCATATGGCGGCAATAAATTCTGATGATATGAATTTTGAAAAAGGTTATTTTGCGGCACTTGAAAATGGGGAAAAGGCCCAGCAGTTTCTTATAGTAGGAGGAACAAGAGATTGTGCTCTGATAAGAAGCTTGCTTTTGTCGGAAGAGATTCCTTCTTATACTGAAAATGAACATTTGAATTCTTTTTTTTCTGTTGGTGTAAATGCTCAGGCAGGTTTTTCGATTAAACTCTTTATTCTGGTGAAGGATTATGAGAAGGCTTATGAAATTGTTATGGATTATATAAATAGGCTGTCCCCAGTGTCCCCTTCAGAAACAAAAAAAGAAGATTTGGGTGAAAAAATTAAAACTACTACTGCTGAAGTTGTATCGGGGATGTTTTTTGTACCTTTGCCACAGAATGCGGAAGAAAAAACTTTGGGTATTACTATTCTTCCGAAGTATGTTGAAGAATAGAATTTAATGGAAATTAAACATGCCGATTTTTATCAATCCTCCAAAAGATCTTTTTTCTCCAGAAGAAGCAGATTATAAGGAAATTGCCAGATATCTGGGATACCGAAAATCATCTCTGCCCGATTTTCCTGTTAAAAAATTAATTGAAGAATGCGCTGTTGAAATGTATCAGGTTATAAATCCAAAAGGGGTTTATGATTGTTTTGAATTAGGGGTGACAAAGGGGACAGCCTTATTTAACCCTAAGATTTCTTTTTCAGATGTAAGTATTGAATCTCAAGCTTTATTTAGAAATCTGGAAGATTGCAAAAAGATTACTTTAATGGCAGCAACTATCGGACCTCAGGTTGATGCTATGATTCGCCGTTATGAAAAACTGGATTCGGTGAAAGCGGCTGTACTTCAATCCGCTGGTGCAATGTTTGTTGAAAAATTGGTGGATTATATTAATCATGTAATTATAGAAGAAAATGAAGTTGAAGGATTAGGTTGCAGACCGAGATTCAGTCCTGGCTATGGAGATGTTTCTTTGTCAGTACAAAAGGATTTCTTTAGACTTCTTCCATGCTCAAAAATAGGGCTTACTTTAATGGATACATTGATTATGGCTCCCGAGAAATCTGTTACTGCATTCATTGGATCCTTTGCCAAATAATTATTCATAATTTTCAAATCTGATGTATAATGTTTACTATGAGTGTTTTTCTTTCATATATTTTGATTTTGTGGCCAGTAACTTATATCGGAGTTCTCTTATTAAGATACTTTGCCCTTGAGTTTATTTACAACGATCCTGGAGTAATGTGGTCTGGGTGTGCAACAACTCTTATTGTTGGAACTGCCTTATTGGTTATTGTTACTCTTATTGCATGGTTGATTACAAAGCCATTTGATAGAATTATAAAAAAAATTAAAGATGAAGACTATCAGGTAACTAATGAAGATATTAACATTGGCCTTGCCAGTTACAAAAAATTGAATGTTTTAACAATTTGTGCTTATTTGTTTGGTTTTTTCTTTGGACAGATTATTATTGTGTATCTTGGAATTCGTTCAGGAGCAAATGAATATATTCCTTCCAGAGTGACTTGTATTATTCTTCAGGCGGTTGGTTTTGGTCTGGTTGGAATGGCAGCTGCTATTACAGGTTTGGATAATGCTTTAGCAAGTCATAGAAAACTTCTTCACATAAGATCAATGCTGGACTTCAAAAAGCATAAAACAATGAATATTTCCTGGACAATAATTCTTGTTGTAAGTGCAATTTTCTATTTTTCAGCAATGAATATGTTTATTTCATGCTATGGTATTATTTTCAATGTTGTTCGAGGAATTCCTATGGAAAACTACATTGGAGAAATGTTCAGCCGAGGTTTTGAATGTTTTGCTTATTGTTTTGCCTTGTCTTGTTATCCTCTTGTTGTAGTCGTTAAGAATTTGTCTAAAAGAATTCGTTCAACTTCTGTCATGATTGAAGATATTGCAGTAAAAGGTGATTTGACCAGTCGTATTGATATTACTATGACTGATGACTTTGGTCTTTTGACTTCTTCAATTAATACAATGATGGGAAAACTTTCTGGTATGATTCAGGAACTTAGTTCTGATACTAATGCTGTTAGTGAATCTGCCGCTGTAATTTCAGATTCTGTAATTAATGCTTCAAGTGAATTAATCAATATGTCTTCTTTGCTTGAAAAAATTCAGGAAAACAGCAGTAATCAGAATCAGTTGATTTATGAAGCTACTGAAAATATTGAGGGCTTGGTAAATAGTGTTGAAAATGTAAAGCATCATGTTGTTGAACAGAATGATGCAATGCAGTCAATTACTTCATCTATCAATCAGATGAGTCAGAATATTAATTCTGCTGCAAATACTGCAAATCAGGCACAGGAAGTTTCTATTGAACTTTCTAAAACTTCGGCTGAAGGAGCCAGTGCGGTTGATAATGCTATTAGAACAATGACTGAAGTAACTGAAAGTTTTGATGAACTTCAGTCGATTGTAAAAGTTATTCAGGATCTGGCTGAACAGACAAATCTTTTGTCAATGAATGCTGCCATTGAAGCGGCTCATGCCGGTGATGTAGGTAAAGGGTTTGCGGTTGTTGCTGATGAAGTAAATTCCCTGGCAAACTCTTCTTCTGAAAGTGCCAGTGATATTCAGACTAAACTTTCGGATCTTATGAATAAGATTTCTGCCGGTGTAAAAGCCATTACTTCTGCAGGAAAAGCTTTTGAGGGAATTACAGCAAAAGTTACTGAAAATGCTCAGATGGTTAAGACTATTTTTGAAGCTATGGAAGACCAGCGTTTAGGTGCAAATGATACACAGCGTTCTGCTGCAGAAATTTTAAGTTCTGTTCAGGAAGTGAAAGAATTGGCGGAATCGGAAACAGCTCAGGCGGAAGGGTTGAAAGAGTTCATGCAGACTGTCATTGATGCATCTAAATCTACAGAAACTGCTATTAAGGACGGACTTTTAGCAACAGAAGACTTGCAGAATACAATCAAACTGGTAGATGATTCTGCAAGTGGTAATAAATCTGTTGTAAATGAAATACAGAATCAGGTTAAACAATTCATTGTTTAATCATTAACCTGTTTAATACCTGGGGATTAAAGTTTATATTTTCGATCTTCAGGTTTTTCTGCTTCTCTATAAAGAATTGCAACATTGCCAATAATTCTGACAAGAGTTGCGTTGCAATTTGAGCAAATCTCATCAGTTAATTCATGTTTTTCTTCTTTATATTCATTGAACTTGATTTTTAATAGTTCATGAGCTGCCAGAGAAGTTTCAACCATCTGGATAACTCCTTCTGTCAATCCAGCTCCACCAATAATTACAACTGGCTGCATATCATGAGCTTCTTTTTCTAAATATTTTCTTTGTTTACTTGTTAATCCAATCATAACTTCATTGTATCAAAGTATCGAAAAAATGTGTATTAGTTACTCGTGATGAAGTTTTACACAGCCGAAAGGTGTGTCCTGGTATGAAAGGAAGTCCTTGATTAAAGAGGAGGACAAAGGGGACAGCCTAGATAAGCGTTGTGAGGAATTTTTTGAATCGGTTCGTACAAGAGGATCAATGTAGCGTTGTTTGACCTTTAGATTTACGGAGAAGTAGGACAAAGGGGACAGCCTATTTTGAGTATGCTCAATTCGTGTCATTGTTCGGAATGTCATATATAACTCAGATAGACTTGGTCTGGAATTTATTTTAGTATCGGGGGCAGAAGGGACAGCCTTTTTTGAAGAAATCAATTTTTCATCCAGAATATCAAGAATTTCATGTTCAGATAGATTCATAAAGTCTGCCTCAGATAGGATTTTTTCTTCAACGGCACGATTCATAATCTGCCCAAGTAATTGTAGTGTAAGTTTGTTTTCATTCAACTGTAGAACATGACCAGTCATGCAGAATTTTGAACAATATTTTTCTGCAATTTCAAGTGTATTAAATCCAAGTTCAGGCAAATTGTTTTCATTTCTAAAAACCGAAATATCATTATAAGTTGTTTTGATTTCAGGTAAAGTCCAGGAACCTTCAAGAACCATTCCAGAAGGAAACATGTATTCCAAACGGTCTGCACTTAATTGTGGGATTTCGTTATCTGCAATAGGATAAGTATGATAATCTTCGACATCTTTACTTAAAAGTCCATCTGACTCTAAAAGTTTTGAAAGTTTTACATCATTTCTAATCATATATGCATTTATAGATTCTGTTTCTTTCTGAAAAAGTGCATCTCCTTTTCTAAAATCTGAAACATGTGAAAAAACTGGAGTAGATACATCATGTAGAAGTCCTGAAATTGTTTGAGCTTTGTCTTTTGTAAAATTCCAGATTATTAAAGCAACTCCAATGGAGTGATCAAGTCTTGAGTAATAGAATCTGTTTTTGTATAGGGGAGTCCAATCTGTTCCACAAAGTAATCCAACTCCTTTCAATCGTTGAAGGAGTGGTAATTCAATGTATTTATTTAAGAATTGAGGAAAATCAGGTGAAAGAATCTGGTAATATTCTTGGATATTCCACTTGAATTGATTATTTTCAGGATGATTTGCTAAAATTTTTTCCCAGGTAAATTGATCAAAATAATTCATTAGTTTTCGTTATGCAGGCAAATATCACTAATTATACATTCCTTGCATTTCGGATTTCTGGCAGTGCAGACATAACGACCATGCAGCAGAATCCAATGATGGGCATTGTATAAATATTCTTCAGGGATTCGTTTTAAAAGGCTTTCTTCAATTGTTTCAGGAGTTGATCCTTCTGCAAGTCCGATTTTTGGACAGATTCGAAGAAGATGAGTATCAACAGGCATTGTAGGTTGATGAAATATTACATTCAGAACAACATTTGCTGTTTTCCTTCCAACACCTGGCAATTTCATTAAATCATCACGATTATCAGGAACCTGTCCTCCGTAATCTTTGATTAATTTTTCAGATAATCCGATAACATGATTTGCTTTGGATTTATACAATCCTATTGATTTAATGTATGGAATTAATCCTTCAACTCCGAGGGAAATCATTTTTTCTGGTGTATCAACGATTTTGAATAAGGATTCTGTTGCTTTATTTACACTTTTATCAGTAGCCTGAGCAGAAAGAACAACAGCTACAAGTAAAGTATAAGCATTAACATAATCCAGTTCAGATGCTGGAGCTGGATTATGTTTTTGCCATCGAGAAAAAACTGTTTTCAGTTGATTTTCATCTAGCAGAAGCATTTTTTCAAATCACTTACTTTATCTGTTTGTTCCCATGGGAAATCATTACGTCCGAAATGTCCATAGGAAGCTGTTTTTTCATAGATAGGAGATTTAAGTTTTAATGTTGAAGAAATACCTGCAGGAGTACAATCAAAAGTATTCTTTACAGCAGTTTCGATTTTTTCAATAGGGAATTTTTCAGTTCCGAATGTTTCGACCATAATAGATACTGGTTCAGGAACACCAATTGCATAAGCAAGCTGAACTTCAGCTCTTTCTGCAAGTTCTGCAGCAACGATATTTTTTGCAATATATCTTGCCATGTAGGCTGCTGAACGGTCAACTTTAGATGGATCTTTTCCTGAGAAAGCTCCTCCTCCATGGCGTCCCATTCCACCGTAAGTATCAACGATGATTTTTCGACCTGTAAGTCCAGAATCTCCATCAGGTCCACCAACAACGAATTTTCCTGTAGGATTGATATGGAACTTAGTTTTCGAATCTAATAAACCGGTAGGTTCAAGAACAGGTTTTATAATCTTTTCAATGATTGTTTTTTCAATTTCTTCATGAGAGAGTTCTTTTCCATTAAATGATTCATCATGCTGATGTGAAAGAACTACAGTATCGATTCTTACAGGTTTATGTCCATTATATTCAATAGTAACCTGAGATTTTGAATCAGGTCTAAGCCATTTGATTTCACCATTTTTACGGAGTTCTGTAGCTTTGAGCAAAAGTTTATGAGAATACATTAATGGGGCAGGCATTAATTCAGGTGTTTCGTTGCATGCAAAACCAAACATCATTCCCTGATCTCCAGCTCCCTGCATGCCGTTGTATTCTTCAAGTCCTTTTCCTACTACCCCCTGATTGATATCAGGAGACTGGGCATGGATCCGATTCATGAATTCAAAAGTTCTGTAATTTAAGCCCTTGTTTTCAGCATCATAACCGATATTTTTAACAACATTTCTAACAATTGATTCAGCTTCATCATGAATGATTTTTGGAAGTTCTGGGTTTGGATCCTGGAATCCAATTTCTCCTCCAATGAGAACAAAATTGGTTGTGGCAAATGTTTCACAAGCTACATGTGCATTTGGATCTAATTCGAGACAACGGTCAAGAATTGCGTCGGAAACCTGATCGCATAATTTGTCTGGGTGACCTTCGCTGACAGACTCAGAAGTAAATAAATAATTTTTTGGATTTTTGTTTAAGATAGCGTCCATAAATGGATCTCCTCTTTAGCAAGATTTGCCAGCCTTATACAAGGTGGCTTCCGCTCTGCAATTTGGAAAAATCGGCGGAATGGAAAGGGTGTGTCCCTATTTGTTTTAAATATAGTGAAATTATGTTGAAATGGCAAGGGAGGTGGCGAAAGGGACAGCCTAAACTGATATTTAAAAAACTTTATGAAGAGAATTTGATTGCATTTTAAAAAGTTTTGGATTTGCTAGATAGAAGTAATTAATAGAGATTATTGGCGAAAGAGAAATGAAAGAATCTTACTGGATGTTTTCTGCTAATTTTTTACTCACTCCAGTGATTCGAATTATAGAACGAATCGAAAGACCTGCAGCTTTTAATTTAAGAATGCTATCTGAGATTTTTGATTTTGACCATTCAGGAGGAATTATAGGAGTAGATAGATTGAGAACTTTTTTTATGATACTTATTTTTCTCTGTTCACGTTCAGATGGACGTAATTCCAAATCAATGAAAGGTTTATTTCCGGGTATTTTTAGAAATTGCTTTATGTTTTTTTCATTTTTAAAATATTCAAGAAGAAGTTTTCTATATATAAAACTATTTCTCTTGCAAAATAAATCGTAGCTACTCCACTCATATTGAGAAGCTTTTGAAATACCAGCTTTTTCTGGATTCTGAAGAATATATCTAAAACATTCGATAAAATCGGTTTTACAATTGATGATTTCGCTTCCGAAACGGGCTTGAAAAAGATGACCAATCCGATCGTATTTTTTATTAAAGTAACGGGCATAAACTGAACATAAGGTTCCCATAAAGGCTGAAATTCTTTGATTGCTATCTTCAATTTGCAGGTGGAAATGATTTTCCATTAATGTGTAAGAATGAATTCGAATTTTAAACTTTTTTGAGAATTTGCGAAGGAGGAAAAGAAAGTATTTTTTGTCTTCATCATCATAAAAGATATTTTGTTTATTATTACCTCTTGCAAATGTATGATAAAATCCCGTTTTGGAATACTGTCTTGGTTTACGCATTAAAGTCTCCTTTTGTTTTTTTTATTTCTGTATAATTAATATTCAAAGATGTGATAAAAAAAGACAAAAATTTTGAAAAAAATATAAAAAAAACAAAAATTTATAATTTTTAGGCTGTCCCTTTTGGCTACTTCACAAAATTTTGTAAATATAGTATAAATTACCTACATATTTCATATTCTTTGAGGTTTTGTATGTCTTTGAAAAAAAGCTTTTCTAAGGATAAGACAAAATGTACAGTGACATTTACGGTGTCCGCAGAAGCTGCAAAAGGTGCAAAAACAATAAATCTTGCTGGTGATTTTAATAGTTGGAGTAGTACAGATACTCCTTTGGTAAAATCAAAGAATGGTTCTTTTTCTGTATCACTTGAATTAGATTCTGAACGAGAATATCAGTTTAGATATTTATTAGATGGTTGTAGATGGGAAAACGATTGGAATGCTGATAAATACATTCCAGCTCCATACAGTAATGCTGATAATTCGGTTGTTGTGACAAAAAAATAAAGCACCTGATGATTTTTAAGAGGTAAGCAGAGATAGTAATTATTATCCTGCTTATTTTTTTTTAACGTTCATTTTAGGCTGTCCCCACTGTCCTCTATTTCCTTTCTAAAAAGATTTTTGTTACTTTTTTTTTCATTTTGCATTTATAATAATATTAATGAATAAGAAAATATTGTCTCTTTCTGTAGCAAACAAAATATCTCTTTTATTAATAATCTTATTTCTTTTATCATGTTTAAGGTTATGTGCGGAATCTGTTGCTATGTCTCCATCAGCTGCTAAAGAAGCCCGAGAAAAGTTTGTAAATAAGGCATCTGAATTGATTGGAAGCCCTTATGTTTATGGAGCAGTAGGTCCGGATAAATTTGATTGTTCAGGATTCGTTTATTATGCAGCAAGGGAAGCTTTGAAAATCCAACTACCTAGAACTTCTAGATCAATTTATAATTTTACAACTCCTGTTACGGATTCTGATAGAGAACCAGGGGATTTAGTATTCTTTAAAACAACATCAAGTGGAAATATAAGTCATGTTGGTATTTATATTGGAGATAATAAATTTATTTCAGCTTTGAGTGATGGACCAACCAGAGGTGTTGTTGTGTCTTCTCTTTCATCAAGTTACTGGAAACCACGGTATTACGGAGCAGGGCAAATAGTTCCATCAGGAAAAATGAAAGAACAAATCGAAAAATTTGAAGATTCTGATGAATATGATGTAGAAGGCTTATTGGATACGATTTCCCAAATTGAAAAGGAATCAAAGAAAGAAAGAAAAGATGCTGCTGAAAAGGATATTGGAAGTGATGTCTCAAATAAGGCTGTCCCTCTTGCCCCCGACACACCTGTTTCAACTAATTCAGAAAATGAAAATTCCAATCTGGTTGTCGAAAAACAAATAATTCCTGGTGTAAAAATAAGAATTCCCTTAGAAGAAATGCTGTTACATTCATATGATGAGGTGGTTTCAAGATTAGGTAATATATTAAGAAAGCATCGTTTTTCGAAATTTTATTAATATTTATTATAAGGTATATGAATGAAACACATTTTAGTATTAGTTTTAAGTTTTTTTGCGTTTTCGTTGATTGGATGTTCAAATGATATTTATTTGAAACTTAATAAAGATGGATCTGTTGATGTAAAGTATTCAACTCTAGCAGGAGATGCATTAGTTGATATTTTTGAATCTTTTACAACATCTACAGATTCAAAAGACTTTTTTAATCCTGAAGAAATAAAAAAAGATTTTATTTCTTGTGGTTTTTCAAATGTTATTGTTACAAAGAATGGTAATACAGGATTCGCTTCTGTTATGAAAGATAAGATGAGAAAATCACTGCTTTTTAGTTCAAAAATATTAACTGCAAGTAATTCATCGATAAAAGTGAAAATATCACCAGAAGTATTGTTTGATTTTTATTGTGATTCGGATGAGCAGACTCAGATGCTTTTAGATATGTTGTTAGCACCTGTTTTTAATGAAGAAGAAATGACTGAGAATGAATATATAGAACTTATTTCTTCAGTATATGGTAAATCTGTAGGCCAAGAGATTCAGAATAGTAAAGTGAACATTGTTTTGGAAGATTCAAATGGTACAAAGGTTTCCAGAAGTTTTTCTTTGAGTAAAATTCTCACATTGAATGAGACAATTATGTTTTAATATTGATGTTTCAAATTTAGGCTGTCCCTTTTGCCCCCCAAATTAATATCGCATATTTTTACAATTAAGGTGGAATTTTGTTATACAAAAGTCCACCTTAATTTTTTATACTTAAAATATGAGTAAAATATTTATTAATCAGATTGGATATGAATCTACTGGGACTAAATTTGCCTATATCTTTTCAAATGATACTGGCAAGAATACTACTTTCAATCTAAAAGATATAAAAGGAAATACTGTATATACATCAAATATCTCTAAGCCTGTAAATGATGATTTGGCAGGGGGAGAAGTTGTTTGCTGTGATTTTTCAGATTTTTGTCAGGAAGGAATTTATATTATTTCAGTTGGTTCTGAAGAATCTGACAAAATCCAAATTGGTACAGTAAATTATGATAAACTCTTTTATTCCTCTTTAAAATATTTTTCTCTTTCACGCTGTGGCTGTGAAATCAATGAAGATGATAATACTTTGTGGAATCATGAAAGTTGTCATACTAGTGATGCTGTAATTTATGGAACAAATAAAACTAAGAAAATTTTGGGTGGCTGGCATGATGCAGGTGACTATGGTCGTTATATTGTAGCTGGCTCTAAAACTGTAATGGATTTACTTTTGGCCTATGATGAATCCAAAGATTTAAATAATTCATTTGATATTCTAGAAGAAGTTAAATTTGAATTGAAATGGATGCTTGATATGCAGAGAGAAGATGGGGCTGTATATCACAAAATTTCTTGCTATCACTTCTGCGGATTTATTCTTCCTCAAAATGAAAAAGATGTTCAGGTTTTAGCTCCTGTTTCAACAGCCGCAACCTGTGATTTTGCAGGTTGTCTGGCATTTGCTTCAAAATATTATGAGAATACTGATTCAGAATTTTCAGCGAAATTGAAATCTGCAGCATTGAAAGCTTTGAATTATGCAGAAACTCATAATGATGAGCTGTATAACAATCCTCCTGAAATTACGACTGGTTGTTATGGTGATTGGAATGTGACAGATGAGAGATATTTTGCTCTTTGTTCTGTTTTTGTGATGACCAAAAATAAGGTTTATCTTGATAAAGCAATTCAGATTCGAAAGGAAGCAAAATCGAAAAAAGAAGAATTTAAGGAACCTTGGAAACGCAACTGGAATGAAGGTTTTGGTTGGGGAAGTGTAGCGGCTTATGGAACTGAAATACTTCTCAAGAATGATTCACTAATTGAAAATAAAGATATATTAGCTGATTTGAAGAATGGAATTATAGAAAAAGCTGATTTGCTTGTAGAAAACTCAAAAAAATCAGGGTTCAAAATCAGTTTAGGTCATGTTTTCTGGGGAAGTAACGGAGCTATTTGTGATGAGAGTCATATGCTTTTGTTGGCTTACGACATTACTGGTGATAAAAAATATTTACAGGTTGCAAAAAATAATGTTGATTATGTTCTCGGTTGTAATCCTCTTGATATTTGCTATGTTTCAGGAAATGGTATTCATAGTCCTGTAAATCCTCATCATCGCCAGTCAGGATTCTTGAAGAATGTAATGCCAGGAATGCTTGCCGGAGGACCTTCTGCAGGACTTCAGGATGATATTGCCAAGAAATTCTTAAAGGATAAAGCTCCTTTATTATGCTACATCGATCACACTGGCAGTTATAGTACAAATGAAGTTGCAATATACTGGAACTCCCCATTTGTTTATTCTTTAGCAAAACTTAAATTGGTTTAATAACAAGATATAAAGGGAACAGGTTTAACTGTTCCCTTTATATTTTTAACAGGGGGCAATGGGGACAGCCTAATTTTCCCTCTTTATGAAACTCTTCCTTTTTATTATTATCAACTCATGGATTATTCAAATACAGACGAACGTATTACTCAATTGGAAGTTAAGGTTTCGTATCTTGAAGATTTTTTAAATCAAGTTCAAGAAGTGGCAGTAAGTCAGGCAAAAGAAATTGATAGACTCAAAGCCTCAAATCATTTATTGATAGAAAAGATGAAAGAGTTGTCAGACTTGGCTGAGGGTGAAATCCCAAACCGAAAACCTCCTCATTATTAATACTGTCTGTAAGGAGAGATTTATGAAAAAAAAATTATTATTTATCCTGTCTTTTTTTATTTTTGCCAGCATTCTCTTTGCAGAAAATGGAATAATGCAGGGGCAAAAATCCTTGAAAGTTGCAAAAACTCAGTGGTTCGACATTATTTATCCTGAAGATTGCGAGCAGACAGCTGCGATTCTCTATAAAAATGCAGATTCTGTTCTTCAGGATATATATGAAATGTATGAACTGGAACCATATTTCCGAATGCCAGTTGTATTAACTCCAACTGTAGAAAGTTTCAATGCATATTTTTCAAATTATCCATATAACCATATTGTAATTTATGATACAGGTGTAGTTGATGAATTACAGGTTTTCTCAAAAACTGTTCTTTCGACTTTTAAGCACGAATTAACACATGCTGTGACTTACAATATCAAGTCTCCTCTAATACGCTATATTGGAAAAATCTTTGGAGATCCCGTTAGTTTTTCATTTTTGCTTACAACAGTCGGAATGGCTGAAGGTGCTACAGTTTCATCAGAAAGTTATTTGGGGGAAGGTCGCCTAAATGATGAATATGCAAAACAGTTTGTGAAACAGTCTAAAATAGAAAATGATTTTCCAGGTTATTTCGATGTTCAGGGGGCTTCCGAAAAGGATCCTAGAGGTTCATATTACTATTTCAATGGAGCTTTTCATAAGTGGTTGCAGGATTCCTATGGAATGGAAAAATATGCAGATCTTTGGTATCGATGTATAAATGCTCAGAACTTATTTTTTGAAGGAGCGTTTAAAAATGTTTATGGCATTAAGATAAATGATGCCTGGAAAAAGTTTATTATGGAATATTCAGTTCCATCAATTCCTTCAAATCCTGTTGAAAGCGGTCTTGTTTCTGATTTCTTTGTTTCTTCTTCTAGTGATTATTCCTCCCTTAATAAAGCTGGAAATCATTTTTATGATCTGAAATCATCTGATGCGGGTTATGTTTACATAATCAGTGATACAGGGGAAGCTTTTTTTGTTTCTCGGGAAGAAATGTCAAAAGAATCTATAAAGCCAAAAAAACTTTATTCAAATAATGGACTTGAAGAAATAGGAATTTCAAAAGACGGAAAATATGTTTCTCTGGGAGTACTGAAAGATTCAAATGGTAACTATAAAAGAAAAATTATAGTAATGAATAGAAAAAATCGTTCTCAGTATATTTTCGAGGAAACAGGTCTTCAGCATGGAGAAATCATTCAGGATAATGGTGACTACTATCTTGTTGTAAATAAATATCACTCTCAGACCAATTCCATTTTAATTTATAAACTTATTGAAGAAAACGATCGCATAAAAGGTTGTCAGCTTGTAAATGAGATTAAACTGCCTTTTGAACTTTATCCAACTTCTATATGTGGCACTGGGGACAGCCTATTTTCGTACATCGAAAAATCTGGTAATTCATATTCAATCTGTCAAACTTCAATCAATGGCAAATCAATCAAAAAATATGCCCTTCCAGAGAATTATGTTCCACGATATCTTTCTTTTGATGGCAGTAAATTGTATTTTTCATATACAAAGCCAGGATCTCTTCCACGATATGCCAGTCTCGATTTGAAAAATCGAAATTTTGAATTTGATGCAAGAGATATTTCTGGTGGTGTTTATAATCCTATTTCAGAAAATGATTCCATTGTGTATTATGGTACTTTCTTCAGACAGAATCGTATCCTTAAACTTAAAAAACAAGCAGGACAGATAGTAAAAGTATCTCCAAAAGAAGAAATCATTTCGGAAACTCCAAAGCAGAATCCTTTGTATCCTGAACTTCAAAAGGATGTGGAGGCATTGGGGACAGCCTCTTTTGCCTACAATCCATTCTCATATTATAAACATGGAATCTTGATTCCTTCTTCATCCTTGTATTCCAACTCTTATGATCCAGATCATAGTTCATCTTATAGCTTGCCTATTGGTCTGACTTACATTTCTTCTAATCCATGGACAGATGGTTTAATTCAGCTTAGTGCAGGTTTTGGAATTCCAACTCGTTCCGGGGCTGTTGGACTTTCTTATTCTTCAACAGGAATTATTGATAATAGTTTGACTTTATCTACAGAATTTGACTTAAAAGGCTGGAAGATGTTTGATTCAGAACTTTTGACATCAAAATCTTTTTATTTCGGAAAACATTCAAGTTTTACTTTCCAGAATCGTGGTTTAGTTCATGTCGGCCGGTCAAATATGTCGATGGCTGATTATTCTGCTGCTCAGGAAAATACTGACGATCCTATGGAATACTTTTTTATCGATGCATCATCTTCTGATATGACTAATTATCTGTATCTTGTGGATCAGCTTAATTTACAGTATCAGAACATTCATAGAACAAGTGCGGGCAAATACAATTATGGTGGTTTTGCATTAATTGGAAGCATTTATGGAATCTATAATGCAAAAGCAAATCTGTCTGAAGTGTTTGATGCTTATTACGATACAGGTTTTGCAGGAATTGCTTATATTCCTCAGTTACTTCCAATAAATAATCCAGATGGTTTTACTGTGAATATTCCGGTTAAAGTGGGAACTAGTGTTTTCTGCAGATTAAATCAGTCTTATACATTATTTTCACCTCAAGAAGTCTTTGGAACTTACGAAAATATTTCGTTACTTTCAGAAGCAATTCTCTTTGGCTATGATATTCAAAAAGCTTTGTTCAATCATTCAGGTTTATTTGTGAACGATTTTAGGCTGTCCCTCGTGTACAAGGGAAGCTTCGGTATGACACCAGAATTAATGTCTGCAGAACACAGATTGTTATTTTTGCCAGAATACATAAAGCAGATTGCAACAGGAAAAACAGATTATAGTCAGAATGTCTATCTTAAGGCATCTTTAGGTCTGTCCCCAAATATTGGTTCTTTTGCCAATTCTGCATATAAATTCTATCTTACAGGTCGTTTAGGTTATTCAGACATTTATAATGACAGTGGAAGATTTTATTGTGATCTTGCAGTAGATATTGATTTCTAATCAACTTTGATTTGAGATAAAACTTCTCCCAAAGGTTCATGAATTACTAAATCTGCGGAATTATCTTGAGGGGTGGCAGTCTTGTTTATTAA
The DNA here is from genome assembly GCA_045627625.1 of Treponema sp. Classification (GTDB taxonomy): domain Bacteria; phylum Spirochaetota; class Spirochaetia; order Treponematales; family Treponemataceae; genus Treponema_D. Next base: position 17,311 of record JAZQOB010000061.1, on the reverse strand, counting down.
AATTAGGCTGTCCCCTTTGAAATAATCAATTAATCCGGCTGCAGGATAAACCGAAAGACTTGTTCCTCCAATAATTAGGGCATCAGCTTCTGAAATAGCTTTAATTGCACCTAACACAACGCTGTCGTCTAATCCTTCTTCATAGAGAACTACATCAGGTTTTATTAATCCACCGCACTTTTTACAATGGGGAAGGGTATTAGGTGAATTTAGGCTGTCCCTAATGACCCCCTCTCCATAAAACTCTCCGCATTCTATACAGTGGTTTCTTGCTGTGCTTCCGTGGAGTTCAAACACCCTTTTGCTGCCGGCCATTTGATGCAGCCCGTCGATATTCTGTGTAACGACCGCTGTCAGCTTTCCGGCGGCTTCTAATTCTGCAAGTTTATAGTGCGCTGCATTAGGTTTTATTCCAGTTAGCAATAATTTCTCTCTATAAAAGTGGTAAAATTCCTGGGTATTTTCGTAAAAAAAACTGTGACTTAAGATTTGTTCAGGCGGATACTTCCATTTTATATAATATAAACCGTCAATACTGCGAAAATCTGGAATTCCTGATTCAGTTGAGACTCCTGCTCCACCGAAAAATACAATTTTTTTGCATTTATTTACTATTTGCTGTAATCTTATAATAGGTGAATTTTCCATAAATTTATTTTACTCATATTCTGGAATTTTCACTAGCGAAATAAAGGAATTCTGCCGATAAACAAAGTGGAATACTTTTTATTTAAAAAAAGGAGAAAATCGGGAAGATGAATTGTAAAAAACTAGGTCTTTTTATTGTCTTTTCTATGGTAATGGCACTTTCAGTTTTTGCTCATGGTCGTAGAGACAATGAGTCAGTTGAAGTTGAAAATGTGAACAGCTGGCAGCAGGATTTTGATCTTGAAAAAAAGACAAAGAAAAAAGCTGTAAAGTATAACATTCGTATTACAGCAAACGACTTGGGTGGTAATCAGACTGTTGAAGGTCCATTCAACATTTATATTGATCCAGAGTCTGATAAACCTGTTTGTGGTATTACAAACCCTTATACTAACATGCGCATTGTTGGTAACCTAAATATTGTTGGTACCTGTGTTGATGATGATGCCGTTGCAAAGGTTGAACTTATTCTTGATGAAGGAAAAGTAAACTCTGCAGGGGAACCTATTGGTCATACAGAAATTGCAAATGGTACTGACTTCTGGTCTTATTATTTGGACACAACAAAACTTGAAGAAGGACCTCATACAATCAAGGTAATTGGTTATGATATTAACGGTTTACCAGGTGATCCTATTGTTATGCAGTGGCAGTTGGACCGTCAGCAGCCAGTTACAGCAGTTGAAAACATTGGTATGGGTCAGCTTGTTTCTGGTAATGTAAACTTTAAGGGAACTGTTTCTGATGGTAACGGAATTAAAGAACTTTATTATTCTGTAGACAACGGAAACTTCTTTGCTCCTGTAAAAATTACTCCTTCAAAACTTCCAAAAGGTTCAACAGATTTAAAGAACGCAAAATGTGATTTCAGTTTTACTGTTGATTCTAGAAAATTCATGGATGGTGCTGCAGTAATCTGGTTCAAAGCAATTGATGATTCTGGTTCTGTTGGTTACTATTCATTCCTTTACTTTATTGATAATACAAAACCTGATGTTCAGATTATTTATCCAAATGCAAATGATGAAGTAAATGGTCGTTTTACAATTGCTGGTTATGCAAAAGATACAAACGGTATTCAGTCATTAAGCTGGAGTTGTGATGATCAGAAAGGTGAATTTGAACTTATTCCAGGTAACCCATATTGGTCAGTAAATCTTGATACAGCAAAGAGTTCTGGAAAAACTAAGAAATTTACTATTCAGGCTATTGATAAAGCTGGAAACGTTGTAGATGTAACAAGAAACTTTACTATTAATAATGAAAAGAATCTTCCTGTTGTTTCTATCGTTCAGCCAGTGACAGGTCAGATTTATACAGGTGATGATACTTCTGTTTTTGTTCGCGGTATTGCCAAAGGTGATGTTAAGATTTCCCGAGTTAAGATTTCTTTGGACGGAAAAGCTATTGTTGAACAGGAAACAAGAGGTGACTTCTATTATGAATTCGGAAAAGCTTCTGATCTTTCTGCTGGAACTCATAGAATTACAGTAGTTGGAATTAATGAAGATGGAATTTCAGGTCATCCTGTAAATATTGATGTACTTTCAAAAGGTACAGCTCCTAAATTTGATAAAAATGTGGTTAAATCTTCAAGAGGAACAGTTCCATTTGAAAACGGAATGGAAATTCATCCTGAAAGCGGTTCAACTTTTGAAGTAACTGCTTTCTCTCAGCTTGGAATTAAAAAGATTCATAAAGAAGTAGCTTGCGGAAGAGATATTATTTCTTCTGAAGATATTGATTTAAAAGATGCAGGTTCTTACACATTTACAATTCCTGTTGAAGTAAATTCTCCAAAAGGTTTGATTACAGTAAGTTATTCTGCAACTGATGTTCTTGACCGCGAAACTGGTTATAAAGCTTTCTTTAGAGTAACAAATACAGCCTATGTTAAGAGCAACGAAATGGCAGTTGTATTTGATGACAGTTCTGTAACCGAAGTTGATGGTATTCTCGAAGTAAACTGCAATCCTGAATTCCCTGTAACAGGTTACTTAAAAGGTGCAGATGCTGTTTCTGTAGAACTTGTGCCAGCTACTCCATTTGCTACTGCAAAACTCAGTGGAAACAGAATCATTCTTACACCAACAGGATCTGTTGGTCGTTCAGCTCCAGTTACTGTAAAAGTTAAGACTAATAGAAATGGTCGTTCTGTAGAATCAAAGAAAATCATTTTCAAAAATGACACAGAAATTCCTTCTATTAAAAAACTTATGGTAAACGGGTCTGCTGTAGGTGATGATATTAGCGGCGAATCTTATACAACTTCTTCAATTAAAGCTACAGGTGGTATGGTTCTTATTAGCGGTACTGCTACTTGTAAAACTGGAATTGGAAGTCTTAAATATCGTGTTCTCGAAGTTCGTGCTGATGTAAATGCTGCAACTGACAGTGTTACAAAAGTTACTGAAGTTAAGAACGAAGAATATACATCTGTTAATGTAAATGCTAGAACAGGTTCATTCTCTATTAATATCAGCCCAGATGAATATGGTGTTGGTGAATTCCTTGTTGAAATTGTTGCTGAAAGTGCAGGTGGAAACAAGGTTGCAAGAGTAGTTGGTTTCTCAACTATTCCAGAAATTGGTGTTGATGCAAAGGGTAACCCTGTGGCTCCAAAAGCTTTTGTAAGCTGGTTCGATGGAGTTGATTTGTACTGTTTAGTTACATATCAGGGTGAACAGAGCAACAATATTACAGTATTCCCTCGTTCAGCAATGAATGAAGGTGCTAACTCTAAAACAATTACAGCTGTTGATGGAAAACCTTATAAATCACCAACTGTAATGAAAGATACAAAGGTTTCTGCAAATATTGCCCTTGTAAATGAAGACAAATACGAAAGCGGAATGCCAATCGTAATGCCATATGGAACAGGAAAAGATGGTGCAGTAAAAGTTAAAATTTATATTGATACTACTGCTGTTGTAAGTTCTGTAAACTACGAAATTTCAGGTGAAAAAGTTCCTGGTGGTGATGAAAAACAGACTGGAACTGCAACATTGGTTAAATCAACAGAAGTTGAAAACCGCTACATTGCAGAAATCCCAATCTACAATCAGCCTGCTCGTGTAAGTAATATTAAGGCTGTTGTAAAATCTCCAGCTTTCTCTGATCAGGTTGTAAAAGGAACTTTAATTTTCGTTCGTCCAGATTCAGAATTGGTTGATGATGACGAAAAGATTTATTCATATGCAGATATAGCAACTGTATACGATTCAATTGATGGCAACTATGTAATTCAGAATAATTCAAAATATTACTATTACATCAATGTTGCTTCGACTTTCAAAGTTGAATTGGTTTCTTCTGCAAACGGATTATCAATTGATACAACTGGTAATTTAGTTACACTTTCAGCTACAAAAGATGGAACTTACAGAAATGTTAAGATTCGTGTAACTGATGCTGCTGGAAGAGTATTTGAATCAAAACCTATTAATATACTTGCAGACTCAGATGGTCCAGTTCTTGCACCTGAATCACAGAGTCCAAAATTACATGACTGGGTAAGAAAATCAGTAGTACTTCAGGGTGCTGCTTCAGATGAACTTGGTGTTCGTTCTGTTCACTACTCATTCGATAATGGCGAAACTTGGACAAAGTTTACTCTTAATTCTCCAAAAGGAACTTCACAGGGTGTAACTTTCTCTAAGACTGCTGATATTTCTGCTTTGGATGATGGTTTGATTACAATTGACTTTAAGGCAACAGATAATGCCGGTCATGAAACTTTCTACAGAACTTCAGTATATAAAGATACTCAGGCTCCAGAAGTAGAAATTATTGAACCTCTCCCAGGTGATATTGTAAATGGTGAAAACTTAATCGTCTTCAAGGCAACAGATAACGTTGTTCTTGAAAAAGCTGAATATTTGAACACTGGAATCCGTACACAGATGCCATTGAATCCTTTGGTAACAACTCACATTGGTACTGAAGAACAGCCAATCAATAACAAGATGTCATTTGTATTCAGTGATGGTGCTGGTAATGCCAAGACAATCAATTCTTGGGAATTCAAGATTGATGCAAAATCAGATTTGCCAAAAGCTGAAATTCATATTCCAGAAGATAATCAGGTAATTACAAGAGACTTTATCGTTTCTGGTGTAGTTTACGATGATGATGGTGATTCAACTATTTACTACAAAATCGATAATGGTTCATACAAACAGATTTCAATTGGTGAAGTTTACGGAAAGAAGAATCCTGATGCAGATTATAAGATGGATTCTTGTTTCGAAGTAAAAGTTCCTCTTGAAGAAATGACAGATAATGAACATACAGTTTCAATTTATGCAGTTGATGCTAATGGTGTTAAGGGTGAAGAAGTTACAAGACGCTTCAGAATCTCTCTTGAAGAACCAAAAGGTGAAGTATTAAAACCTACTATTGATACTGCTGTTCGCGAAGTTGTAGAAATCTCTGGTGTTGCTTCAGATAAGAACGGAATCGAAAAGGTTGAAATCTCTCTTGATAACGGTAACAGTTACAACGATGCACAGGGAACAACAAACTGGGTTTACAAAGTAGACTCAAGAGCTATTCCAGGTGGAACTTCAGTTGTATTCTTAAGAATTACTGATAAATACGGTATTCAGGGACTTTATTCAAGTTTGATCAATATTGATAACGAAGCTCCAAATATTACATTGCAGCTTCCATTGGATGATTCAACTTCAACTGGTCAGTTGTTCTTCTCAGGATATGCATACGATAATGTTGAAATTTCAAAAATGTATGTAACAATCCGCAACATGGAAAGAACAAGCCAGAGCATTGAACGCCCATTGAAGATTGAACGAATCATTGGTGAAAGTCTTGATGTATCTGACTTACCAAACGGCTTCTACAACATCGAAGTTACTGGTGAAGATAGAGCCGGAAACAGAACAAATGTAAGCCGCAACATTCATATTGATAAAACAAAATCTGTTGCACAGGTTGATGTTCTCTATCCATTGAATGGTGAACATAAATCTGGATACTTCAACATCTATGGTCAGATTACAGAACCAGCTGATGATGAAAAGAATCAGATTTCTAAACTTAAACTTTATGTTGATAACAAACTTGTTCAGGAAACAGAACCAACAATTTCTGGATTCTACAAGTTTGAAATTACACCACCAAAGATTGAAGAAACTGGTGAATATGATGAAACTGGTGCTGCAATTAAACGCGAAAAGGCTGACTTCTCAGAAGGAACTCATACTTATCGTGTAGATGCTGTACTCAATAACGGAAAAGTTGTTTCATCAAGACCACAGACACTTACTTATAATAAAGTTGGTCCTTGGTTAACACTTGATAACTTTACTTATGGTGATTTTGCAAAAGACCGTCCATACTTAAGAGGTAGAGCTGGATATTATCCTTCTGCTGAAGAAGAAATCTATATGAGTTCTAAAGAAGCTTCAAAAGAAGAAAAAACAGCTTATGCTTTGAAGAAGCAGGTAGAAAAAGTTGAAATCAGTTTTGATAACGGAAAAACTTTTGAACAGGTTTCTTCTTCAAACAAATGGATGTATCGTGTAGAAAACCAGGATTTACCAGAAGGTTATCACTTCATGTTGATTCGTGTAACAATGAAGAATGGTGATACTGCAATTGAACGCACAATCATCCAGATTGATAACACAAATCCTATTGTTAAGCTTATTGCTCCAGGAAAAGGTGGCAGCTATAACCAGATTCTTGATGTTTCAGGTCTTTCAAGTGATGATGTTGCACTCGATTCAGTTAGAATTGATTTGAGAAAAGGTGATAAATCTGCTTACGAAGTTCCAGCCTTTATCCAGGGCTTGTATGTAGACTTCCACTTCTGGGGTGCAACATTGTATGACATTGGTGCTGGTCTTACATTCTTTGATGACAATGTTAAGATTCAGGCACAGTGGGGACAGTTCACTCAGGCACAGCGAGACTCTGCAAATAAGATTCTCGGCCTTGAAACTACAGAAATGCGTTATGGTGGAGATAATATCTTCGGATTTAAGCTCCTTGCAAACATTGCAACACTTCCATTCAGTTACTTCTTAGGACATGACTGGGAATGGCTCTATGCAAATTTTGCAGTTGGTGCTCAGTTCACTCGCTTTAATCAGACAAGTAGTGGAAAAGCACAGTGGTTGTCTTCTGTTCTTGGACAGATTGAATTCCCAAGAATTCAGAATAAAGATGCATTCATGTTCAGTGCATTCTCATTCTATACAGAAGGTTCATTATGGTTCATTCCAACCGACGTTGCTGGTGAAAACATCGATAGTATGGTATTCCAGATTGCATTCGGTTTGAGAGCTAACATCTTCTAGTATTGTAACAAAAAAAATAATTATCTTAAGAAAGAGGATTTATGAGAAAAGTAGCCATTATAATTACAACAATTATTTTCTGCTTTCTCATGAATCCTCTTTTTCTTTATAGTCAGGAATCAAAAACTGCCCATGTTCTTATTGATACGGCAGTTAAATATAAATCCTCCGCTCAAATTAAAAAGGCTTTGGAAAAATATCAGAATACAAAAGAATATGTTTATGTTGAAGAATATGCCAAAACCTGGATTCGAAAATTAATCATTACAGAAGATTATGATTTTGCAACCGAAGTTGTTTTTGTTTTAATCGAAAGCAATATTGATGCAGATTTTGAAGATGATGAAGCCTTGGATTTATACAGCGAAATCACAACGATTTTCAATGAAATGCGATAACGGGGAGAGTTTTTATGAAAAAGATTTTAATTTTAATTACAGCATTTCTTTTTTCTCTTAATCTGTTTGCACAGGCTGATACTTCCGAACTTGCAAAGAAAACTCTGGTTCAGGCAAATGAAGCTTACGAACAGGAAGATTATGATTCCGCTTATAAAAAAATCAATATGGCATTGAGCTTTACACCAGATCTGGATAAGGCTCCTAATGTTGTAATTATTGCCCGCACAATTTATAAAAAGGTTCTGGAAAAAGTTCTGGAAGAGCAGGACACAGTAAGACTTCTGGAAATTGAAAACGATTTGCAGAAGTATCCAAAAATCGTGAATTCTGATCTGGAACTTTTAATAAAGCAGATTAATACAAAATCGGTTGTTGAAACTGAAAAAATCAATATTGAACTGGTAGAAAAAAATAATCGCACAATGCAGAATCTGATTGCAACAGTAATCATTTTCTTTACATTAATGCTTTGTGTTATTGTAGCAATCATCATAATAATCCGACTGGCACTTAAGAAACAGCATCGCCAGCAGGAAATGTACATTGCCGCAATTCAGAATCTTGCAGAAAATCAGAACAAGGCAAATCAGCTTTTGATTGGTGGAATGACAGATTTATACGGTTCAATGCCATTGCTTCAGCTGGGTGGTCAGGAAGTCTGGAAACCTGCTATGGGAATCCCGGAATATACTTTTTCCGAAGAAGATCAGGAAATGCTGAAAGAACTTGCAATCAAATGCGAGGATATTGGTTCTCAGGTAGATCAGATTACTCACCGCAAAAACAATTCTAAAAATGTCAGCGAACTGGTTTATAAACTTTCAATTGGTTTAGGCTTGTCAAAAGGAATGGCTCTTCTTAATTTCTGTGCCTCTATGGTATATGATGCAGGCTTTTTGGGAATTGACCCTGAACTTTTAACTGCTCCATCTTTGAATGATGAACAGAAAGAAATCCTTCGTAATCATGTAATGCTTGCTCAGAATTACCTGGATTTTGTTCCAAAAAAGTACTGGTCGGTTTTTGAAGATGCAGTAAAAAAACATCACGAAAACATTGATGGTTCAGGCTATCCAAAAGGACTTGAAGGCGAAGCTATCCCTCAGATTGCCCGTTTGATTCGAGTTGCCGAAAGTTATGTTTCTTTATCAAGTAAACGAGATTATCGTGAACCTTTGGATAAAGAATCGGCAGTTGAAGTTCTTCGTTCTCAGCCTCAGTATTATGATAAGGCTGTAGTTGAAGCCCTGGATAGAATCGTTTAATAGAATAAATCCTTCTTTATCCCTCTATAATTTTCTAAACTAAAGCTTTTTCTCTCCGATAATCGAAATATGACTATACTATTTATTGTTCTATTATGTTTGATTTTTCCGACAGGAGCTTTTGCAAAGGAAATTAAGCCTTTATACCAGCTTCCGGAAAAAAGTGTAAATGTTGTATCTGAAAAAGAAGCAGATGCGTTTTTGGTTGGTTCGGATTCGGGCCTTTATAAGATTACAAAGACAAATAATGCGGTTCCTTTATGGACAGAAGCTCGTGTTGATCAGCTTACAAAAGTTGTTTTGCCAGATGAAAAAGGTGTTTTAACTTCTGGCTGGATGATGAGAACTTCTAAAGGTCTTTTCTATACAAATGATTTTAAAACATTTACAGAAAAGGATAACGGACTTTCATTCTTAACAATTAAAAAGTATGACGGTAAAAATACAAGTTTTGAAAAACAGATTCAGTCATTAAAAGATTTTGCAGTAAACCCAAGTGATAATTTACAGATGGTTACTGCTACAAAAGATGCTGTTTATTATACAAAAGATGGTGGTGCAAACTGGAAATCTTTAGGTTCTGCCAGCGAAACTACAGGTATGAAGGCTGTAGCAATTGCAACAATCAATAATGAAACAGTAGTATTCATGGCTCATCCAATTACAGGCTTTTATTACATTTGTCCAGATTCACGAAATGTCTGGATTAAATCAAGCGGCTTTGAATTGATGCAGTCTTTAAAAGATACAGACGAAATTGCAGACATTCTTCCTGTCGTAACTAAAAACGAAGACGGAACAGAAAAAGTTGATATCTATGTATCTCAGACTTATCTTCCAAGAATTTATAAATACAATTGGGAAACAAAATCTCCTAAAATGATATATAAGGGGACAGACCCCGTAAATGTTATTGACGGACTTTCACTTATTGACAATGTTTTGTTCTATACAACTCTCGAAGGTTTTGATGGTCTTGATTTAACAACTTTAAAGAGTCCTGGTTCACCAGCAAAAAAAGATGAATGGGAAAAAATGTTCTCAAAAATTCCTGGAATGGTAAATACAGCTTATGTTCCAAAAGCATACAGCGGATTTTCAGAAGGTATTACATTAAACGAATTATGGCTTCTCTATCCAGGTACAATCAATACTCCATATGCAGAAACTGCAAACAATAAAAAAAGTATCTATGCTTCTGCATATCAGTGTAGAACTCAGGAAGGAATCAATAAATATATCAATCTTTGTAAAACACGAAACATGAACAGTATAGTCATTGATATGAAAGATGATTCAGGCTTCCTTCGTTACAAAACAAATGATCCTGCATTAAAAGAAGTTGATTCAAAACTCAGAGCTTCTTTAGGTTATGGAACAGTTTCAAGTTATGCAGTTGATTTAGATCACTTTATTGAAGAATTCAAAAAAGAAAATATTTATCTTGTTGCCCGAATTGTTGCTTTCAAGGATAAATGTCTTTCAAAATACGATGGTGGAAAATACGCTGTTTGGGATGGTGCAAATAACAAACCATGGCAGGGTGTAAAACGGGATGGAACAAAATATGATGAATACTGGTGTGATCCATATTCAGAAAAACTCTGGGAATATGATGTAACAGTTGCCAAAGAATTAGTTGCTCGTGGTTTTGATGAAATTCAGTTTGACTATATTCGTTTCCCAACTGACGGTATCAATCTTGGTAGTGCAAGATATCGCTGGAAGAACGAAGGCATGGATAAAGAAAGTGCTTTGATTTCATTCCTTTCATATGCCCGCGAAAATATTGATGCACCAATTGGTATTGATATTTATGGTGCAAACGGATGGTACAGAAGTGGTGCAAGAACAGGACAGGATTCAGAAATGCTTTCTGAATATGTAGATGTAATTGGTCCAATGTTCTATCCAAGCCACTTTGAACAGTCTTTCTTGAATTATGAACCTTATGCTGATCGAACATACAGAATCTATTACTACGGAACTTTCCGAAATACAGTTTTAGTTCGTAACCGTGCAATCATTCGTCCTTGGGTTCAGTGCTTCTATCTTGGAGTTAGCTACGACAAGGCTTATTACGATGCAACTGACAAATTAGGAAGAAACAGTTATATTACAAAACAGCTTTTCGGTGTACGCGATTCAGTAAACCGTGGTTATATGTGCTGGAACAACTCAGGAAACTATGGACTTACACCAAAAGATGTAACAGATACAGAACCATTTACAGGATTAGCTCCAGAAGCTGACTTTAAGATCAGAACACCAGCATTTGGTGCAAAAAAGAGAGTTCTTTCTGATAAAGCATTAAGCTATTCAGAAAATAAAACAGAAAAAGATTATGAAGATCCAGTTTATATGAAAAAAACATATAAACCATTTTTAAAACTTACAGGAATGAGATAATATATGACTCCAAATCAGTACACCCCAGAAGAACCAATAACCTCAATTGCAACTGCCCTGTCCCCAGCGGCTCTTGGAATTGTGCGTCTGTCAGGCAAAAACTGCATCGAGTTGGTTTCTAAAGTTTTTTCCCGCCCAAAAGCTCTGCTCGAAGCTCCGGGAAATACTTTGGTGTACGGATGGATTGTAGATGGGGGGCAAAAGGGACAGCCTAAAATTGACGAAGTCATGCTTGCCGTTTATCGAGCTCCAAAAAGCTTTACCGGCGAAGATATGGTAGAGATTTTTTGCCATGGTGGACCTTCTGTTGTAACTGCAATCCAGAATCTCATGCTTAAATCCGGTTTCCGTCAGGCAAATCGCGGGGAATATACTTTCCGTGCCTACATCAACGGCAAAACTGATCTTACAAAAGCCGAGGCCGTTAAAGAAATTATCGATTCTCATACCGATGTTTCCCGTTCCCATGCAGTTGGCCGACTTTCAGGAACCCTTTTTTCAGAAATCGATTCAATCAAAAAACTTATCATCGATACACTTGCTGCAATCGAAGTGGAAATTGAATATCCCGAAGACGAAGAAACAATTGCCGACACCTTTGACCGTGCCGACATTGAACAGGCAATCACCCGTCTGCAGTCTCTTGTAGATTCCTGGAAAGGCGAAAAACTTTATCAGGATGGTGCTCGAGTTGTACTTGCAGGAAAAACCAATGCAGGAAAATCTTCACTTTTCAATGCAATTCTTAAAGAAGAACGAGCCATTGTCAGTGATATCGAAGGTACTACCCGCGACTGGCTGGAAAGCTGGGCAAGCATCAACGGAATCCCTGTTCGACTTTTTGATACAGCCGGTCTTCGCGAAACTCAGGATGTTATCGAGGCCCAGGGAGTTCAGCTCAGTTTGAATCTTGCCAGCGATGCAGATGTGGTTCTGTATCTTGTAGATTCAACTGGAGGTCTGTCCCCAGAAGATATAGATTTTATTCAGAACTGCAAAGAACCTCTTATTGTGGTTTACAATAAGTGTGATAAACTTAATGCAGGAGGGGAGAGCACTCCCCTGGCTTCAGCTGCTGATGCATCTTCCGCCACCCCTCCAAGCGGGGCAAATCCCCGCAACGCCCCTGAAGTTCGTATTTCAGCAAAAAATGGAAGTGGCTTAAAAGAACTCTTTGACGAAATTACAAAGATTCTTACAGCAGGACTTACAACAGAACGAGAACAGGCAGGAATTGGTTCCGAACGCCAGAAAAATGCAGTAGCCGAAGCTCTGGAATGTGTAAAACACGCTTTAGTTAGTGCCGATGACAACTACACCTTAGATGCCGTCGTTCAGGATCTTGAAGATTCCCTCGACGCCCTCTCCGAAGTCACCGGCGACATCACCCCAGATGATGTCCTAGGCAGTATTTTTGAAAACTTCTGTGTGGGAAAGTAAGAGTGCCCGTTGACGGGCACGTGTAAATAGCAAAGCGTCAAAAAAATTGCGCAGGCAATTTTTAGCTTTACAATTTTTAAATATATTTATTAGAGGTATTTATATGGCAACTCCAAGAGAAACATTCTATAAAAATCAGGCAGAATCTATTATTAAAAAATTGAACATGAGAAAAATGGAAGGTTATTACTGTCCAGATGTTCAATCCGCAAAAGAAAAACTTGTTGAACTTTTAGGAAAAGACAAAAAACAGGTTGGTTATGGTGGTTCCATGACACTGGATGAAAACGGATTTAAGGATTCAGTAAAAGCCGCTGGCCATGACATTATTATCCGTGAAAACTATAAAACCCCAGAAGAAACAAAAGAGTGCAATGCTAAACTTGTAAATGCAGATGCTTTCTTAATGAGTACAAATGCAATTACTTTGGACGGAGAACTGGTAAATATTGACGGAAGAGGAAACAGAGTTAGTTTCTTGATTTATGGACCAGAATCTGTAATTGTTGTTGCTGGAATGAATAAAGTTGTTACAAATGTGGAAGATGGTATCCGTCGTGTAAGAAACGAAGCTACTCCTCCAAACTGTAACCGTTTGAATTGTAATACTCCTTGTGCTGTTACAGGAAAATGCGGGGACTGTTTTACCGACAGTATCTGCTGTCAGTTTGTTGTTACAAGAATGTCCAGAGTTCCAGGAAGAATTAAAGTAATTCTTGTTGGCGAAACATTGGGATACTAAATTTAGGCTGTCCCTTTTGCCCTCATTTTTATTGAGAAAAAAGGAATTATTAAGTAAGATACAGATATCTATTTGGGAGGTAAGGATTAACCTTTTAAATTTGTAAATCCTAAAAATTGCTTTCGCAATTTTTTTAACGGATTTGCTATTTACCGCAATACGATTTAAAGGATGAAACCTAAAAATCGTTTTACAGCGGTAAAACGATTTTTTTAACGGTTTCTCCGATTTGCGTATGTGTGGAATAGTTGGTTATATTGGTGTTAAACAGGCTTCGCAGGTTTTGATTAATGGACTTAAGAAGCTGGAATATAGAGGATATGATTCTGCGGGAATCGCTATTATCGAAGACGGGGATATTTTAGTTCGTAAGTGTAAAGGGGCCTTAAAGTTCCTGGAAAAGAAAATTGCGGACGAAACTATTAAAGGTTCTGTTGGTATTGGACATACTCGTTGGGCTACTCACGGGGAACCTAGTGATACAAACTCTCATCCTCATACAAGTACTGACGGCTCTATTTCTATTGTTCACAATGGAATTATCGAAAATTACGCAGAAATTAAAGCTCAGCTTCAGGCACAGGGAACTGTATTTCTTTCTCAGACAGATACAGAAGTTGTTGTTCATCTTATTGATAAACTTTACAAAGAAGAAAAAGATATTTTTAAGGCTGTATTAAAGGCTCTTCATACTTTGGAAGGTTCTTATGCCTTTGGTGTTATCTGTAAAGATTATCCAGACCGTGTAATTTGCTGCCGTAAAGAAAGTCCTCTTGTTGTTGGACTTGGTAAAGACGAAAACTTTATTGCTTCTGATGTTCCTGCTCTTCTTGAACATACTCGTGATGTTTACTATTTGGGCGAAAAAGAACTTGCTGTTTTATATTCTGACCATGTAGATCTTTTTAATTTTGAAGGCGAAAAAATTATTAAAGAACCAAGCCATGTTGAATGGGATATGGATGCTGCCGAAAAGGGTGGTTATGAACACTTTATGATTAAGGAAATTCATGAACAGCCAAAAGGTCTTAAAGACACAATGCGTCCTCGAATTGTTCATGATAAAAACGGAAAACCTTCTGATGTTTATTTTGAAGAAAACAAAATGCACGAAGCCTGGAAATCTGCTAAAAGAGTTGTAATTACTGCTTGTGGAACTGCTTATCATGCCGGAGTTGTTGCGAAATATGCATTTGAAAAAATTGCCCGTATGAAGGTTGATGTAGATGTAGCTTCGGAATTCCGTTACAGAAATCCTATTCTTGATAAAGATGATATTTTTATTGTAGTTTCTCAGTCTGGCGAAACTGCTGATACTCTTTCGGCTCTCCGTCTTGCAAAACAGAATGGACTTAAAGTTGTGGCAATTACAAACTGTGTAGGTTCAACTGTAAGCCGCGAAGCTGATGATGTTATTTATACTCTTGCAGGTCCAGAAATTGCTGTAGCTTCTACAAAAGCCTATACAACACAGATTCTTTGTATGTATCTTCTTGCAATTAAAGCCGGTAAACTTCGTGGAACTTTATCTGATGAAGAAGCAACAAAACTTCTTTGCGAATTGGAATCAGTTCCTAAAAAAATCCAGGAAATTTTGGACGGAAAAGATATTATCCAGAAATTTGCATCTCAGCAGTTTAATAAAGATAAGATTTTCTATATTGGCCGTCAGTTCGATTCAGCAACTGCTTTGGAAAGTGCTCTTAAACTTAAAGAAGTTTCTTACATGCATTCAGAAGCTTTTGCCGCTGGTGAATTAAAACACGGTCCAATTGCCTTGATTGATGATAAAACTTTAGTTGTAGCTATTGCCAGCAAACCAGATTTGTACGAAAAAATTGGTTCAAACATGGTAGAAGTAAAAGCTCGTGGTGCTACAGTTCTGGTAATCACACAAGACGAAAAAGCCTTTGAAGGAAAAACTGACCAGGTATTTAAGATTCCTGAATGTTCTGATACATTGGCAAGTTTGCTTACAGTTATTCCAGCACAGCTTTTTGCATATTACTGTGCAATCTTAAAAGGCTTTGATCCTGATAAACCAAGAAATCTTGCAAAATCAGTAACAGTAGAATAAAAAAATAAGCGGTGGTTGAACTTCAAAAGTTTTCAAATCCACCGCTTTTTTTATTGCAGTCCTTTGTGGAACCGGCGTTTTTCTTCGTATTGTTCTGAATCTGCTTTTTTAATCAGTGTAAGCAAATCATATTCTTTTGAATTAAACTCGACTGCTCCAAGACTGATGGAAATATCAAAAGGCAGTTTCTTTTCTTTGGAAATTTCTTTAGCCTTTTTGTGGAACTTGTTCTTTATCCTGCTTAACTGATTCAAATCAAATCCTGGAACAATGGCAACAAATTCATCTCCACTTAATCGTCCTAAAACATCACTGGAACGGAAAACTTCTTTAAAAACTTCAGCCTGGGTTTTAATTGCTGTGTCACCCATTTCGTGACCATAAGTATCGTTTATTTTTTTAAGATTATTCATATCTCCAAAGAAAACAAGACCAGACTGATTCATTTCGATGGACAAATCAATAAGCTTTTGCCCCATTTCCATAATGCCACGACGATTCATAATATTTGTCAGTTCGTCAGTTCGACTTGTTTTATCCAGATCAGAGTTCTTAATCTGAAGCATTACATTCTGAGCAGAAAGGTCTAAGTTCTTTTCCAGAGATTTTGAATATTCAAAGGCAAGGGCAACTGAATGAGCAAATATTTTTAAAAGAATATGCTGCAAATAGAAGCTTGTGTCACTGGCTCTTGAACAAAGGTATCCGAAGATTTTTTCACCATTGTAAATTGGCTGGAAAAGGAAAATACCATTGTTTTTTGTCAGTACATCATCTGGCATAAGAATATGTTCTGGATTAAAAGTGTAGGAACAACTGTGCCCATAACAGATTTCATGTTCAGCAAATCCTGATAACTGAATTCTTTTTGGCAGAATAAATGGAGCATCTCTTTTCTGAAGAACTCCTTCTTCAAAAAGGCAGACTGAAGCACTGGTAAAATTACTGAGTGCAAACATAACATCAATTCGCTTAAAGATTGCATCCAGATCAACAGTATCATTCATTCGGTCAAGAAAGTAGTTTATTCTTGAATGGAAGATTCGTGGAACCAGAACATCAGACATAGAAAGAGTTTCCTGATTTTCTGTTTCTGATGAATTCATAATAATTGGTTTACAGCCACAAGACTGGCGATAAACTGGTTCCAACTGAATTTCAGTTTTTTGCGGAATATGTTTTTTAGAATGAGAAGCAATTTCTAAAGCAAGTTTTGCGGCTTCGTAACCTTGTTTTTCCAGCTGCTGATTTACTGTAGAAAGAGTAGGCTGAACTTTTCGAGCTTTTTCGATGTCATCATAACCAAAGATTTTTACTTCTTCAGGAATTCTGACATTCAGCTTTTTTAATGCATCAATACAGCCATAAGCTTCCATATCATTGGAACAGATAATTGCATCAAAATTAATTGAGTCTTTATCAGGATAATTTTCCATAATGTAATTGAAGGAATAACTGTGAGTAAAATTTCCAGGAATTACAAGTTCAGGGTCAAAAGGAAGATTATTGTTTTTTAATGCCGATTTATAAGCTTCAAAGCGTTCTTCGGCTTCTACCGAGGCACAAAGAAGGGCAGTATTGAAGGCAATTCTTTTACAATTATGTTTTTCGACAAGATGTTTTATGATTGTATTGTAGGTAGATTCACATTTTGAATAAGTGTATTTGATTTTAGAATCTGAAATTGGAACAGCAACAGAAATCAGTTTATTTTCATCAATGCCTTTTAAGTATTCATGAAGGTCTTCTGGAGACATGTACGAAAGATAACTGCCGGTAATAACAATAACAGCATCAAAATAATCAGTTGCGGCAAGAGTTTTTCCCCACCAGTACTGATAATCAAATTCTCCATCAAATCTTTTTAGCTGTCTCGTAGGAAAGATAACAACCTGATCATCTCTATCTTTATAAAATCTAAAAATTCCATTAATTATTTCCTGAGCATAATCAACAGCAATATTTTCTACCAAGACACCAATATGTTTCATTAATTCACCGCTTTGTTC
>JAZQOB010000060.1:0-96255 GCA_045627625.1 Treponema sp. | reverse complement strand
CAGTTAATTCCATAAAAGTATTACCACCCCGTTTTTCAATTGCTTCTCCTCGAGCAACAAATACTGGATCATTTGGCACAGTAAAAGGAAGTTTTACAATAATAACTTGAGATAAAGATTCCCCAGGAATATCTACTCCTTGCCAGAAAGAATCTGTTGCAAATAAAACACTTTCTTTTTCATTTTTAAAAGCTTCCAGAAGTTTTGAATTATCGTCTTCTCCCTGACGCATGATTCTTCCAGAAAAGCCTCTTAAAGTAGCAAGAGCTGTTCTATGAGCACTTCTTAAGGAATCATAAGAAGTAAATAAAACCAAAGTTCTACCCTCTGCGGCATTTATCAATCTTGGAATAGCCATTTCGATATACTGCTGATATTCCATATTATCTGCAAAAGGTGCATCACTAGGCACCGCAAAAAGCATATTAGATTTATAAGGAAAAGGAGAACTAAATTCTTCTGCTACAACTCTTTCTGGTTCAACATAGGAAACACCAGTTCTTCTTTTCCAGAAATTAAAGTCTCTTCCAGTTTTTAATGTGGCTGAAGTACATACAACAGTATTCATCTGTTCAAATACTCCGGAATTCATCATGGAAGATATATCCAGAGGAGTTCTGTTTACAACGATATATTCAGGATTATCACCATTTTTAACCATATCAGGAGAAAGCCTTCTTCTTTGAATCCAGAATACATAATCCCGTTTTTCATCCCAAATAATAAAACTTTTCAATAAAACAACAAAAGCATCTAATCTTCTAAGAAGCACTTTAGTTTCATAATAGGACGGTGTATCTTTATCTGAATCATCAACTCCTTCAAGAACTTCACGAACCATATCGTTAAATTGACCAAGATATTCTGCAAGCTGACTGATTGCAACAATAAATGGACCAAAATCTCTTGCAGTTGCATCACTGATTCTCTTTGAATATTCCCGGGCTAAAAGATCCATTCCTGCTATTTCATAATTAACAACAGCATTTTTAATTTTGTTAGATAAATCATATGCATCGGAAGCTTTTTCTTCATTAGCAGAAAGAATTGCAACATTACATAAAAAACCTGATTCAGAATTTTTTCGTTTTCGATACAAAAGGTTCAAAAGTTTATTCAATTTAAAACGAGATAAACTTTCACTGAAAAAACTTGTAGCGGCTCCTTCAATTCCATGTGCTTCATCAAAAATTATTCGACGGTATGGTGGCAAAACTGCCATGTCATCATAACCAATACCATCCATTCGAGATTCAATATCAGCAAACAGAAGATGATGGTTTACAACAATAATATTTGCACCGGCAGCCTCTTTACGAACCTTCATGACAAAACATTCAGAATGATAAGGACATCGCATTCCCATACAAGCATCACTTTCTGAATTTACTTTTGTCCATGCAGTTTCAGAAGGCATAAAAGATAAATCGCTTTTACTTCCGGTTTTTGAAGTTGCGGCAAATTCATTTATTTTCTGCAATTCTTCAGTTTCATTTTCAAACAAATCTAAAACCTGAGCTGCATCATTTAATCTTCTTTTACAGATATAATTTTGACGCCCCTTCATCAAAATATACTTAATTTTTTTTCCTGTAATTTTTTCTACTGCAGGAAGATCTTTTTCACAAATCTGTTGCTGAAGATTAATTGTACCTGTAGAAATAATAATTTTTTCTTTATTTTCAATTGCCCATAAAACAGAAGGAATCAAATAAGCATAAGATTTACCAACCCCTGTCCCGGCTTCAAAAACACCAATTTTATTCTGATTAAAAGATGAAGTTATATTTCTTAATAACTCAACCTGAGATTTTCTTTCTTCAAAAGAATCTGAAATTTTTGAAAGAGGTCCATCCGCACTAATATAATAAGCAGCATCCTCTATATTCAATGGTTTAGAAGTATTTCCTACAACTGGCTCAACAACAACATAAATATCAGTAACTTCATTATTTACAATAAAAAAGCCTTTTGCCGCTTCAGAGGCTCTTTCTGCAACTCCTAAATCAGCAGAAGAAGGAATTAAATGACCACTTGGATGATTATGGATTAATACAGAACATTCTCTTGCCTGAAAGAAATTTACAGGAACAGTATTAATATTACCCCTACTCCCTATGTCCACAGCAACGGTAAGTCCTGTAGAATCTATTTCCCCGGCAAAAAATACTTCATTACCCTGGGCTTCTTCTATGCCAGCTCTAATTTGGGAAATTACATTTTCTGAAAGGTATTTTCTAATATCCATAATAACTAAAATTCATTTAAAAATAAAAAAACCTGCCTTATTAAAAAAGCAGGTTTTACATCTCCTAGCAGAATTGAACTGCTGTTGTCGGGATGAAAACCCGATGTCCTAACCACTAGACGAAGGAGACATAATCAACAGAGTTGATATAATTAATATAACAAAATCAAAAAAAATGGTCAAGAGTGTAAAACTAAATTTTTAATAATTTACATCTGCATTCCAAATTTTATAACAAGTTTTTCCTGCAATACTTTGCAATCTTCAGGTTTAATTCCCAAATTGATTGCACTATTTAAATCACTCATGGATTTCTCATATTCTTCCAATTCATAATAGGCCATCGCTCTTCTAAAATGAGTATGTCCCTGGAATTGATTAATCTCAATAGATTTTGTAAAACATTCAACCGCAGTTTCATATTTTTTCATAATAGAATAAACAATACCTTCATAATAATAAGTTCTATAGGCATTTGGATCAAAACGAATACTTTCTTCAAAATCTTCAAGAGCTTCATCAAATTTATTCATGGCAAAATATGCCATACCACGATGCTTTCGAATTACAGCAATAACATTACGATCATTTTCTGAAACAGCAGCAAGAATCTTTGAATATGTTTCAACAGCTTCTTCCAAGTCCCCTTTATTATGTGCAGAAATAGCATGCAAAAGCATATCATCAATAGTTCCCTGAACAAATGGTGTTACTCGAGAAATATTTTCTTTAGCAGGAGTTTTATCTTTTTCATTTAACAAATCATCTGCAAGATTATAGAAAGACTGTCTTCGCTCTTCAATTTCTTTCTGCAATTTATTCTGATAATCTCGTATTTCCTGGAAAGTAATATCAGCAAGAGTTAAAGAAGCATTCAAAGAAGCTAATTTTCGGCGTAAAGGAATATCAAAAGGATTAAATTCTGTTTTATAAATTAATTCATGTTCAACTTCTGCCCATGCATCCTGTAAAATTGTTCTTACCTGGATTTCACAAACCAAAGTATCGTTTAATTTATCTAATTCCGGGTGTTGAGCTTCAACAGCTTCTTTTATTTCGTTAGGGATCTTTACAAGAACATGAACCGATTCATAGCCAAATTCACTGAACTTTTTGTCAGCACCTTTAACTTCAATTTCTTCAACATCAAAAATATTCTTTATCTGTTCAATTGCAATGTTAATATCTTCAAGAAAGGCACAGATTAAACGAATTCCCATCATATCTGTTAAATAAATCATTTTGTTTTCTGAATTAATTAAATGGGACTTTAATCTTAAAACTTTTTTATAGTAACTGCCAAAACTCTTTACACGAGATTTATAGGTTGGCTGAGCCATTAAAGTGACATTATTTTTTAACTTATCAACAATTGCATTAATAATGTCCTGAAAATAATTATAATATGAATCGTATTTTTCACGAATTTTTTCTTTACTAGGTAAATTTGTTGTACTCATATTTAAAGTATAACATGATTAGTTAGATTTAACAAACAAGAAGAATAGATAAAAAAAAGCACTTTGATTTAATCAAAGTGCTTTCTCAAATAATCAGAAGATTATTTTAATTATTTTGCAGTAGCTCCCTGTCCACCGTTAGACTGAGCATTTGAGTTTGAACCTTCATTCAAAGATGATTTGAATGATTCTTCAGTAGCAAGCTTTGTCTTTTCGATGTAGCGGTTAACCTGTTTGTTACCAAACTTTAACATTTCTGCATTCTGGCGTTCTGTTTCTTTCTTTGTAATGATTCCCCAAAGGTCTTCATCAGCGATATCACGATCAGAAGTAAGAACAGCTTTGTCATAGATGATTTTTACATCTTTGAAGTAACCGATGTAGTTTCCACCGATGTGAGCTGCATCTCTTGTGATTTCGAATCCAGAGAATTTAACGAATGGAGTTCCGCGTGGATAAATTGGGTATACTCTGATTTCGCGGTTACGGATTTCAGTAATATACTGTGGGTTATTCCATTTAAGTTCTTTCCAACCATCAAATCCGAGGTAACCCATGAAGTAACGACGATCAATGTTATCGTTGTCTGTGAGGTGAACATACAATCCGTGTGGATAGTTCATACCCATTGTTGTTACAGAAATAGCTTTGATTGTACCAACATTTTTAACGATACCATAACCACCTTCGAACAATGTACCTTCGAAGTTAGGGTTGTTTAATGTGTTGAATGATGAAACATCATCACCATCAGAGAGTTTCTGACGATTTCCATCTGCATCAGTCTTTGAAGCTGGTTCATAAGCTGGGATATCAAATGGAGGGATGATTTTTGCAACTGCGTTTGAGTTCCATGTTGGGAAAATAACACGAACACCAAGAACATCTTTTCCAGCGAAAGGTACATCAGCTGATGCTTTTACTGGAGCTGCTACAACGACAGAATCAGCCATGCTGTCTACGTTTTTAGCAGAAGAATTCAATACTACTTCCCATTCTGGAAGAGCAAGTGAAGTTCTCATAAGATCTTTCTGAGACTGAGAGAATGAAGCGCCTGCACTGATAGAAAAGTCCATTACAGTACGACTATTCTGTGTAGGTTCTCCTGCATCATTGTTAACACAGTCTTTGTCTAAGATAGTAAAATCGATGACAACTGCTTCGTCTGCTACAGCAATGCCACCAACCAGCAGCATAATAGCTGCAAGTAAACCCAAAGTCTTCTTCATATTGAAGCTCCTTATCTAAATACTAATTCGATGTAGCCTTGTATAAAGACAATTATCCAATAAGTATTTTAATTTGTCAACGCATTTAATTTTGAATTTCTTTAGAAATTCTCAAAAGCGTAATTACCATCAACAAAGATTTCAACAGCTGAAATCTTCTTGAAATTTCTTAAAATATTCATTTTAAGAAGTTCCATTCCATCACGAATTTCCATAACATTATTTCCCATCTTTAATAATTCAGATGAAAGATTAATGTAAAGAACTCCGTCTTTTTCGATACACGACAAACATGAGGTTCCGTCCGCAAACATCATCTTTGTTCGTTCTGTCTGAGGTCCAAGAAGAATTTCATCTACATAATATGAGATTGCATCCTTGTTTGGATTCTCAGGTACATATCTATTTTCAACATTGTAAACACCGTTTTCTACGGCAGCAAAAACGAAAGTTCGTCTTGTACCACGATGATTTGCTAAAAATACGATTCCTGAAATTAAAAACGACAGAAACATAACAGCACTGATACTGAGAATAATAATGTTTTTTGTTGTAAAAAATTTAGTCTTCATTTGCAGTTGTAAATCCTCTTGAGCGTTCGAAATGGGTAATAAACGCAGCAATGCCATTATATATTCCAAGGGTCGCTTTTTTCAAGTATTTCTCATCATTTAAAAGTAATGCTTCTTTTTCATTAGAAACAAAACCCAATTCAACTAAAACACTTGGCATATTAGAATGCTTTACTACAAACCATTCTTCAGCTTTGATTCCTCTACCCTTAGATTCAGAACCAATAGAAGCCTGAAGGCCGTCTGTAATAAACTTTGCAATCATAATACTTTCAGTTGTATATTCTTCTTCCAGCAATGAGTTCAAAATTGGATATAATGAACTATCAGCCTCAACGGAAGATTTGTCCAGAACATTTCGACGGTATCCTGGAGAAAGATACCATACTTCATAACCTGATGAAGCTTTATTCAACGAAGAATTAACATGAATCGAAATAAATATAATTGCTTCGTTTTCCCCAACTTTTACATTATTCGCAATATCAGTTCGTTCACTTAAAGAAAGGAACACATCTGTTTTTCTGGTAAGGATAATCTGTTTATCCGGATATGCGGATTTTAATCTTTCATAAAGCAGTTTTGCTACATTAAGATTAATATCTTTTTCACGGATAGTAACATCTTTACCATCAATTTTATAAGTTTTTAAAGCGCCAGGATCTTTTCCGCCATGACCTGCATCAATTAAAATAGCCCCTACTTTAAATTTAGCAGTATCAACATCCTTAAAAAGACCATTTATATCATTCATAAAGCTTTTGGAAACCATAATCTGGTTGTTTATAATTTCCGGAGCATCTGTCAGAACCATTCTGGAACTGTCTAAAAGAATTAATGGATCATTTTTTCTGAAAGATATCTGATGTCCATTTTTTTCCAATAATCCTGTTTCTGAAAGTGAATCCCAATATAAGGTAATTCCACCTTCTTTAGTCATATTGATTAAAGAAAGATTGCTTTCGGAAAACATCCAGAAAATTGAGGAAACTAAAAATGTACAAATAAAAATAAATCTTTTCATATTCTTTTGTACTTATTAATTTGAACTGTCGCTTACATAAACCGCAGCCTGAATTCCACCTCGGAATACAGCACTCCAGAAACGCTTTGCATCCATATCAGGATGATCAGGTCTGAGAAGGTCAAATTTTTCTACAGTTTGGGAAATGGTATTATAATTCCAATCCCGCTTATTTATATTTTCGGCAGATTTAGCAAAATTTGGTATATTTTTACTAATTTTTTCACCTTTTTTTATTGTTTTTGGAAGACTTTTTAATTCTTCCTCTGTTAATTTACCAAAAGCTGAAGGTGGAAAATCCATTTCGTCACTATTTGAATTGTAATTAAGGAAGTTTTCTGTTTGCGGATTATTTTTTTCAAGAGTAATGAAAATATCAGAAACTTCGTCTTCGCTGGCAGCAATTGCCATATCATGAAGATGACTTACAGAAATAACATTTCCACATTTTGATACATTGTTTCTTGGAAAATCAACTTCGCATCCCATAGAAACTGTAGCTCTTGGAAGGACATCATAAACCGCTTTATCGGTATATTCTTTAATGTTTTCTATATAATTTACTTTTCCAGGAATGGAAATCCAGGCTCTTTCTGCACTTGTCTGTTCACATTCAACTTCAAAAAGTTCAAAAGGTTTTGCTGCATTTTTACAAAGATCAGAAGGAAGGTAATCAACTGGTTTTCGTTTTTTCAATAAAGTATCAGGTTCAATATCACAGGCAATTTTAAGAGCTTCTTTTGTTAGATTTAATCCAGATGCATAAGGATATGTCCAGCCAGACATATAACCACCAGAGAGACGACCGGCAATTTCACCAATCATTGGACCTTTTTTTGTATATTTGATATCAGCCTTTGCTGCACCACAACTTAATCCTAAAGCCTTTACTCCCAAAGCAAAAACCGAAATTAATTCATCATGTTCTTGTTTTGAAAGAATAGCAGGCATTGTATGACCCATTTCGATAAAATATGGAGGATAATAAATATGACGAATTGCAAAACCTGTGATTGTTAAAGTTCCATTATAAACTAAAGCATCAATGGAATATTCAGGGCCTTCCATATATTCTTCTACAATTGCAAAACCACTTCTTGAACAATCGATTGCAACTTTAACTGCCGAATCAAATTCCTGTTCAGAACGAACCATACGACAGCCTCTGGCTCCCATATTATCTACTGGTTTTACAACCAAAGGAAAATCAATATTTTTAAGAATTTCAGAAAGAAGCTCAGGTTTTAAATCCTCCTTACAAATTTTATAAAATGAAGGAGATGGAACCTGCCGTGCATTAAAACAGCTTCTCATTTGAGTTTTAATACTTGCATTAAGTGCAGCATCAAAAGAATGTGCTTTTAATCCAAGATTTTCACATACATAAGAAACAGATGATGAAAAATCAGTTCCGGCTGTAAAAACTGCTTTTAATCCATTACGGTTTTTAAGTTCTTTTGCAAATGCAAGAATTTCTTCTTTGGCTTTTAAATCTATTTTACGAAATTCATCTGCATAAGGAATACTAACGGCTTTATCATCAGCATCAATTACAACAGCATTAAATCCTAATTCTTTTGCAGATAAAATTGCAGGTTTTTGCATTAAGCCTGCACCTAAAATTAAAATATTTTCTTTATTTTCCATATAACTTTCCATGTTTTATTATAAATCATTTATTTTTCGGCAATACACTTCCATTGTGTCACCTAATTTTTTCTTATGACTTATAAAATCAATTAACTTCCAGTAAAAACTTCCCTTTTTATGATCATTTATTGAAGGAAATCGTTCAGGATGGTGTCCAGTTGAAACAATTTTTTCAACTTTAAAACCATATTTTTTCATTACAATTTTTGCTGATTTAAAATCCCAAACAGAAAAATGATCTGTAGGACTAATTTGATAAAAATGATCTATATTGGATTTAGCAGAAACCCCTTGTCCGGAAGGAGTTGAAAATGCAAAAATACCATTCATTTTTACCATAGAGTTCACTTTTTTAAGAACAACATCCAGATTCTTAAAATGTTCAATTACATACCACATAGAACAGCAATCAAATTGTTCTATATTAAATGCTTCTTTCTCTGAAAAATCAGGAAAAACAGCAGTTACAGCAGGAATACTTAATTTTTCATTTACATATTCTACAGCATCAGAAGAAATATCTGTTCCATAAGGAATTAAACCTAAATCTCTGGCAGCATCTAAAAAAGGTCCGTAGGCACAGCCAATATCAAGAATAGAATTTGAAGTTTTATCTTTTAATAATGAAACTATATTCTTTACTCTGGAGATTCCTGTCTTTTTAATTGAATCAAAATCATCTTCGTAGGTTTTGCCATACTGTTTTTTATATTCATTAAAGAAATAAGATTTTTCGTATTTTCTATCTTTAATTAAAGAAAAAGAAATATAATTCATTCCGCAAACAGAACATTTTCTATAAGTTCTTGTGTTATTTCTTGAAATAACAGGATCAATCAAATCATTTTTTCCACAAACAGGACAATAAAGTTTTTGACCTTCTGATAATTCTCTTACAAATTCACCAAGAGATTTTTCTTCCATACTGAAATTTGATTCAGGAAAAATATTTTTTGAATTTAATGCTGAAGATAAACTGTTAATATCAAGTTTTCCAAATGGCACAAAGGCAAAATTATATTTTCTTGCCAGATTTTCGTGCAGTTTTGAAGTTGCAAGAAGAATTACACCACAGCCAGCACTAACTGCTTCAAAAGCGGTCAAACCATAATGGGTAATAACCAAATCATAATTAAAAAGTTGTTCCCGTAAGTTTTTCACTGGAAAAATATAATTTACACCTTCTTCAAATTTTTCCTGCTTACTTATGGCAAAAACTTCTGCATCAGGAAGTAATTTCTTAATATTTACGGCGGCAGTTTTTGAAAGACCAGCAGGATCTTCTCCACCAATACAAACAAGAATCTTCTTGAATATTGAAACAGTTTTTTCTTTTTTATTCTTTGGTTTTACAATAAAAGAGGTTTCTTCCAAATTAGCTTTGCGTTTTATATCATATGAAGGAATAATATCCAGCAAATAATCAAAACCATCACAAGATTCCAATCCTTCATCAATCGAAATTACAGCTTTTGCATTATTAAAGATTTTATCAGTTTTAAAATCATCATAAATATAAACAGCTTCATAAGTTGAATCTGGCAATAAGTTTATAATTTGATTTTTATTTAATCCCTTGGCAACATATTCATCAATAATTGAATAAGTATTTTCAAGACTAAAATCTTCAGGAATATAAACATAATCTTTTGAATTTAATGCTGCAGTTAAACAACGATGCAAATGTCCTGTTCCATGTCCTTTTTTTACAGAAGGCACAAAAATTACAGGATTTTTAACATAATTTGAATCCAATGCATCAATAGTTTCTTCTGTAGAATATGGACCTTCTTTTCCAAGGTAATTAATAACTCTTACAGCTCTCAAATAATCTGAATAAGTATCTATAGTTGAACGCAATTCAGGTCTCTTAAATCGTTCTGGAGCTGGAACAAATTTACATTCAAAGTTTTCTTTATGATTATATAAAGCAGGACCTACATGTTCTTTATCATAAGGATCATCTGTAAGAGTTCCAGCTTTTAACAGGGAATGAGCATTGATAATTTCTACACCAGAGCCATGAGGTAAACCTGAATATGTTAAATAATCACAGGCCTCATTTTTATTGAAATAAGATTCCATTAATTCTAAAGATTCTTCTGCTGCTTCATAAAATAAAAATGGATTATCAGCAGTTGCACGAACAATAACATCAACTTTTATTTCTTCAAGAAGATCACAAAATCGTTTAAGTACATTATTTAGATCCCCTTTGAAAATTTCAAAGCCATTATTTTTACAAATTGGAGCTAATACTTCATAAGATTCATCATCAGTTGCAACAAAATAACGATCAGCTTTTACTTTATGCATGGAAGATAGAACCCATTCAAGTACAGATTTATTTCCCAACTGTTTTACAGCTTTTTGAGGAAGTCTTGAGGAAGATAATCTACACTGAATTACAACTGCAACTTTACTGTTCATCTACATTGTCCCAATTCTGAATGAATGTCTGTAAATCCATTTTGAATCTATACTGATTTCTTTCAACCCAGTCTCTGGCTGCATTAAACTGTTTTCTTGCTTCAATTAATCCACAGGAAGAGCGTCTTAAAAATTTATAGAAAAAAGATTTATTGATAAAAGCTTTTGTACCATCATAACGAGGAACTTCATTTTTCAGATAATATTTCAGATAATCTCGATTGATAGTCGAATCAACTACAGGAGATTCATCTAAATATGAAAACTGTAAAAGTGTTGTCAGTCTGATTTCTTCACCCCACAACCAGGCTCTTATAGCTAAATCAAGATTCTGCCAGTATGGAAAATTAATTGTAAAATCATAACCACCAAGTTCAATGAATTTTTTTCTATTAAAAAGTCCAATATAATCAAATGGATAAACAGTTTTCATCTTATCATTAATTTTGACGGAACTATCAATTACAAAATGAGATTTTTCAGCCCCTGGAGTAAAATGAATTGGAAGAACCTGAAGTTTTTTATCCATCAACCATGGTGCTACACAAAAAATATTATCCTGTGTAAGGTTCGCAGCTAAATTGTTATGAAGAAATCCAGAATTAATATTCAGAGTATCTCTCAAAACTAAAACATAATCAGTTTTAATTTCTGCCATTGCCAGATTAATCATTTCTCCATCATTTGTTTTTTCAAGAGGAACAATAAATTTAACAGAAGGAAACATTTGAGAAACTTCATCGATTGAATAATTTTCAGAATCAGGTTCAACCGAGATTATTGAATCAAAATTACATTTAATGAGATTTTCAAAAACATGCAATTTTAAATGACTTCCGCTGCTATTCAAAAGAATAACAGAAACATTCATTTTCTCTACAGAAGAATCCTGTTTGCCACCAAAAATTGCTCTTTTTATCTGATGTTCATTAAAAGTTGAAGGTATAAAATTCATCACAATTACCACATTTTCCTTTATACTTACCACAAATATGATTCATTAATTCTTCATCATACTTTTTCCAGATGTCCTGTAGATTT
The DNA here is from genome assembly GCA_045627625.1 of Treponema sp. Taxonomy (GTDB): domain Bacteria; phylum Spirochaetota; class Spirochaetia; order Treponematales; family Treponemataceae; genus Treponema_D. The sequence goes on along the minus strand of JAZQOB010000060.1, from coordinate 84,601 downwards.
TCATTAAATGCATTACCGATAATTCCATCTAATACATATTGACTGCACAAAGGAACATCTCCATTAGATAAGATAGTCATATCTCTTCTTAAATGCCAGCATACATTTCTATCCAAAGGAGACAAATCTGCAGGTTTGCATTCAGGAAGTAAATCTGCAAAATCGTTGTATTTCTGAATTATTAAATTTCCAGAAGATTCATTTGATTTTTCATTCCAATATCTATAAAAACTTTCAAGTTCATCTTCGTTACTATTCATTCTTACAAACTGAGGATAAACACAACATGGAACTGCAGCATTAAGAAGTTTTATTTTTTCTGCCAGTGCTTTTACACTTCCTTCTTCACCATGAACAACTTTATATGTAGCATCACTAAAAGCATCAACCGAAACAGCTATCATAACTGGAGCATATTTGTTATTTCGTTTTTTACAGCCAGAAACAATAGTTTTTAATTCATTACAGAAAGTTTCTGAAATTAAAGTGCCATCAGTTTCGATGAAAACAGAAAGCCCTTCGTACTGTAAAATTGCTTTTACATATATTAATAAATCGGGATTTCTTAAAGGATCTCCCCAGGCAGACAAGTTGATTACTGCTTTATCACTAAAGTCTTTAATAGCATTTAATATAGTAGAAAACTTATCAAAATCCATAACTTTTTTAGTTTCACATGGATTTATCTTGTATTTTTCTTCATAAGCTTTTGGATAAGGACAATGAGAACATTTTCCAGAACAAGAATCTGAAATCTGAATATTATAATAAGCAGGAATTGTTTTTAAAATTTTTGGATTTTCAGAAGCTTTTTTTGATAAATCTTCAACAGAATCTTTTTCTTCAGCTACTTCGAACAAAGCCTTGCAGGCCATAAAATGTTCTTTTGTTCCACAGCTAAAATTATATCTGAAAAGCCGCCAGTCATTATCAGCTAAAACAGATTCAATTTCATAAGCATTAATATCTTTTTTGATGAATGAGAAAATTGAATCTCTCTCAATAGCCTTTTCACCATCTTCTTTCTGAACATCTTTACATAGAGTTTCCATAATTTTCAAAGTCCCTTTATCAAGGAGTTCTGGAGAAAAACCATATGGATAACCATCAGCAAAAGTATATTCAGCAGAATATTCAGTATGAGTTGTAATAAGTTCTTCTGTAAGTTCTTTATTTAAAAATGGAAGATCTGCATAAGTATAAATACAAAAATCTGCATCATTCTTATTTAAAACTTCAAGCATTTTTCCAAATAAGTCTGAAACATTTTTTGCATTAGAAATTTCAACAACTGGAAGATTAAAACTTTCTGCCCAAATTTTACTCAAATCATAAGAAGATTTTCCATCAAAGGCTTTTTCATTGCCATACAAAGAATTTTCATCTTTATATAAAATAATAATACTTTTCATCTCTTTACTTATCGGCAGTCCATTGAACAAGTTAATTGATTTGAATAAAATATTTTATATATGGATTCACCTTTAGCACAAGAACAGGTTTTCTCTGTTTCGCAAATCACAGAATATATTCGCCAGGTTTTAGAAAATACCTTCAGAAACATTACTATTGAAGGAGAAATTTCAAACTGGCGTCCAAGTACTGCAGGCCATATTTATTTTACATTAAAAGATAATAATGCTCAGATTAAAGCAGTTTTATTTAAAGGAAGTACTTATCATCTTACTTTCCGTCCTAAAGATGGAGACAAAGTCAGATGTACTGGAAATCTTTCTGTTTATGGACCTCAAGGTTCCTATCAAATTATTGTCAATAAAATGGAGCCTGTTGGAGCCGGTAATATTCTGCAGATGCTGGAAGAAAGAAAACGAAAACTTGCAGCAGAAGGTTTATTTGATGAAAACAGAAAAAAGCCTGTTCCAAAGTTTCCAAAAACAATTGGAGTTGTTTCAAGTCCTACAGGTGCTGCAATTAGAGATATTCTTCAGATTACTAAACGAAGAAACAAAAATGTAAATGTTATTATTTTTCCAGCAATTGTACAGGGAAATGAAGCCGCAGCTACAATTGTAAAAATGATTCAAATTGCAAATTTCTATAAAATGTGCGATGTACTGATTGTTGGCCGAGGGGGTGGTTCTCTGGAAGATTTACTGCCATTCAGTGAAGAAAGTGTTGTTCGTGCTGTTGCTGAATCTGAAATACCTACAATTTCTGCTGTTGGCCACGAAATTGACTGGGCAATTTGCGATTATGCAGCAGATAAACGAGCTGCTACTCCTTCAGCTGCTGCAGAACTGTCTGTTCCTTTACTTGCAGATATTAAAACTGAAATTCAAGATTACAAAGAGGATTTATATACAACAATCAAACAGAAAGTTGAAAACAAAAGACTTTTAGTTCGTTCATTTAACCCGGAAGCTTTGGAAATCCGTTTCAGAAATATACAGCAGCCTCTTTTGAACCGATTTGCCTTAGCAAAAGAAAATCTTGAAAATAATCTTCTTGAAAAAATAAAAGATTATCGCAGCCGAATTGAACAATGTGTTACAGTTCTTGAAAATGCCAGTCCTGAAACAATTTTTAAACGAGGCTATTCAATGGTAAGAAGCAAAAGTTCAAATAAGATAATTAGAAATGCTTCACAGGTTTCTATTAATGAAGAAATTGAAATTATCCCTGCAGAAGGTAAAATCTCTGCCAGAGTTACAAATACTGAAAGATAAAGGAAATAAATATGAATAACTTTGAAGAAAACTTAGCTAAACTTGAACAGCTTACTGCTGATATTAAAAGGCAGGATATTTCTCTTGAAGATGCTTTAAAAGACTTTGAAGAAGGAATTAAACTTTCAATGGGAATGGAAAAAGAACTCGATAAAATTGAAGGAAAAATACAGATTTTAATGAACGAACCAAATCCTGTTTCTAAAGATAATGAACCTGAATTGGATTTATTCAGCGATGACAGCGAAGTAAACGGAACTAGAAAATGAGTTTAGAAAGACCTGTTAGAACCTTAAATCCAGAAGTTGCCCGAAAAATTGCAGCTGGAGAAGTAATTGACAGACCAAATGCAATTGTTCGGGAATTATTGGATAATGCCATAGACTCTAATGCAACCTCTATTACTGTCGAAATTTCTGGTGGTGGAATTGAAAAAATCCGCGTAATAGATAATGGTTGTGGATTAACAAAAGAAGATTTACAAAACTGTGCAAAACCTCATGCAACAAGTAAAATTTCAACTGAAGTAGATTTAATGAATCTTTCCACCTTAGGTTTTAGAGGTGAAGCCTTAGCATCAATTGCTGCAGTTTCAAGACTTTCTATTTCCAGCGGTAACTGTAAAATGAGAGCAAGTATTACAGAAGATCATATTATTGAACCTATTGCAGAAGTAAAAGGCACAATTGTAATGGCAGAAGGTTTATTTGAAAATTTTCCTGCCCGTCGCCAGTTTTTAAAAAGAGCTGCAACTGAAGGCGTAATGTGTAAAAACACTTTTATTGAAAAAGCAATGTCTAACCCATCCATCAGTTTTAAGTTTATTTCTGATGGAGAAACAAAAATCAATTTACCAGCAGGACAATCCTTAAAAGACAGATTTATAGAAGCAAATTCTTACCAGGAAGATAAAGCTTTATTTTATCAGGTTTCAAATAAGGGAGATGAATGGAACTTTGATGTAATTATTGGAGAACCTTCAGTTTCAAGAAGCAATAAAAAGGATATTTTTATTTATACAAATGGAAGAAAAATTCAGGAATATTCCCTTGTTCAAGCAGTTGAATACGGAGGACAAGGCTTTTTCCCAAACGGAACCTATCCTGTAGCTGCAGTGTTCATCCAGATTAATCCAAAACTGGTTGATTTTAATATTCATCCTGCTAAAAAAGAAGCCCGTTTTTACGATATTTCTGATTTACACCATGGATTAAGTTCTTCATTAAGAAATTTCTTTCATTCTTACACTTTCTCATATTTTAAGGAAAATAAATCTGCAGATGATATTCGTGAAAATGCTCCAGAATTTGATTTTTCTGCAATGTCAGAGGTTCCTAAATCTACACCAATTTATGAAAAACATATTTCATATAAAGCCTCTGAAACTAATTCAAAATCACTTTCTGATTTCAGATCAAAATATCTGGGTATCAAATCCGACTCACCATCCGCCCACAACAACACCATAAACAGAGATTTTTCTTCAACCAGTGTTTCCAATCTATCGGCATCTTTATTAGCTGAACAGGCATTGACTTCAACAGGTGGAAACACTATTGAAAATAAGGAATACAGATTTTTAGGCTCTTGCCTTGGAACTTTCCTTCTGGCAGAAAAACAAAATACTTTATTCTTTATTGACCAGCATGCTGCTCACGAAAGAATTCTTTTTGACAAAATTATGAATTCTCAGGGGAAAAAACAGCAGCTTTTAATCAGCTATAAAATTAAAACTGAATCTAAAACTCAGGATAATCAGCTTGAAAAATTAAAAGACAGACTTTGTGAAATTGGTTTTGAAACTGTAAAAATAGAAGATGGTAGCTGGGAAATTACTTCTATTCCAGAACGATGGACTGGTTCTGAATACGATTTACGGACTCTTCTTTTTGTGAAACAAGTTGAACCAGAACAGATTATCCGATCAATTGTAGCCATGACTGCCTGTAAAGCAGCGGTAAAAGATGGTTATGTTCTTGATGATGAAACTGCAGACAAACTGATTGACCAGGCATTCAAACTGGAAGATCCACATTGTCCACATGGAAGACCTATTTATACAGTAATCTCCAGAGAGAAATTATTTGAACTGGTAAAAAGAACCTAAAAAAAAATGCAATCACATTTTGTGATTGCATTTTTTTTACTTATTTATTATTTAATTGACTTTAACAAGTTATTTACTTCACTCATACGATATGAAGGATTCTTTTCCTGAACATAAATTAAATATTTTTCGGCACTAACATTATCATTAAGCTGCATACAAACTTTTGCAAGTTCTACATATGCATCCCAGTTGTTAGTATCCTGCTTCAACAATTCTGTATATGTTGTTTTGGCATTATCATAATCACCGTTTCTAGCATATGCTTTTGCAAGATTTGCACGAACATCATTATTCTTTGAATCAATCTTAATTGCATTCTGGAAGAACTTAATTGAATTTTTATAATCTTCCTTCAATAAATATGCACTACCTAAGTTATTATTTGCTTCAAAGTTTGAATTTTCTTTTGAATAAACTTCAAGGAAATACTGTAAAGCTTTATCAACTTCAGGTGGATTTAAAGACATATAAATTACACCAAGATTGATTTTTGCTTTTGTATGATCTGGATTGTATTTAAGTACATCTCCATATACTGGAATTGCTTTTGTTGTTGAACCGGTTTTATCAAGTACCAGAGCATAGTTATATGTAAGATTTGCTTTCTGAGTTTTATTCTTTAAATAATCTCTTTCTTCATAAGCTTCTTTTGCATATTTTACAGCTTCATCAACTTTACCTTCATCATAAAGTACTGTTGAAAGATTATATTTTGTCAATGTAAGTTCTTCACCAGGAGAAAGCATTGTCAAAGCACGACGATACATATCTTCAGCATTTGCATAATCCTTTTTCTTGTAATAAACAGAACCTAATTCCATTGCAGCCTGAACATTTACATTGTTAATCTTCAAACATGATTTATATGCATCAATAGCACCAGAGTAATCATTTCTTGCAGCAAGAATTCTTGCTTCTTCCAGATAAGCTTTTTCATATCTAGGATCAATATCAATTGTTTTTCTGAATGCAGCTAAAGCAGCATTTTCATTTTTAAGCTGTTTCTGTGTAAGACCAAGATTGAATCGGCTTGGAGTAAAGTCATTCTTCAAGTCACATGAAGTCTGGAAAGAATTAGCAGCTTCAGAGAATTTTTTAAGTCTGTACTGTAATTTTCCTAATTCATAGTAATACAAATATCTGTTGTAATCGCTTGCTTTTGCATGTTCAACTGCAGAAGTAAGTTCTTTTAAGGCTTCGTTATAGTTCTTATTATTGATAAAATTCTGAGCAAGAACATAATGAGCAGGAGCATTATCAGGATCATCTTTCAATGCACTGTTTGCCATATTAATTGCCTGTGTTGTAAGCTTCTGCTTATCATCTGGAGTTGTTGCTTTATCAGCAACTTCAAATAAAGCTAAAGCCATTTCACTTTTCTTGTCTGCCGCAAAAGGTTTACCAGCAGAAGATGGAATCATTGTTACCGCATTATTAAAATAGTTGATTCCTGAATTAGCATTTCCTGTTGAAAGAGCATTTTTACCTTTCTGAATTTCATTATTCAAAGAATCGAACTGTCCTTGTAATTCAGAATCTTTCTTAGCAAGTTCAGCTTCTTCTGCCTTGCGTTTTTCTTCTTCAAGTTTGCGCTGAGCTTCTGCAGCTGCATCTTTTGCTTTTCTTTCAGCTTCAAGTTCAGCAAGAGCTGCATCTGCCTGTCTTCTTAATTCATCAGCATCTGTCTGATTATTTCTAAGCTGCATTAATTCGTCCATTAAACGACGATTTTCTTCAGCCTGCTTGTTATAGAGATTAACAGCATTCTGCATAGAAGCCAAAGAATCCTGCATTGCACCAGCAATCAAAGCATTATTTGCATCAAAGGAATCATCACCTTCATTAATTACTACACTACCATTGGCAGCTTCTTCTTTCATACCAAGAATGTCATTCCAAAGGCTCCATACAGCCTTATTTTTAGGATGCTTTTCAAGATATTTATCCAATGTATTCAAGGCTCGGTCATATTCTTTATAAGAAGCATAATCTTGAGCAAGATTCATAGATTTTCGTTTAGAAAGACCTCTTCCTCCTGCTGCCCCACAAGTAAAAAGATGGATAAGCAGTAAAAGAATAATAATTCCAAGAAGGATAATGATTATAAGGGGTTTCTTGTCAGATTTTTCTTCTTCATCGCTTTTAGAAGAATAACTGGAATTTGAAAGTCTGAAATCCTGTTCATTCTGAGTTTTCGCCTGTTCTTTTTTCTGTTTTCTTTCTGCAGCTTTTACTTTTGAAGCAGCTATTTTTTCTGAACAGAAATTACCAAAACTAATGCAACCCTTTTTAATTCCGCTTCCAACTAAAACAAAAAAGTGACCAATTGCAGAACCGATTTTTTTCAAAAATTCAACAAATGAAGAAATTTTTTTGCCCATAATCCCACCTGACATTAATAAATTAGAATAATTCTACCATATTATTGAACTTTTATAAATAGGAAAACTAATCTAGTTCTGATTCATAATCGTAATCAATAATATCTTCAGCACCAGAGGACATATTTGTTGAATCTGTATTCTGTAAAGAATTTGCAACTTCTTCCAAAAGTTTTCTACGGCGTTCAGCTTCTTCTTCCTGTTTTTTCAATTCTTCTGCACGCTTAGCAGCTGCCTCTTTTTCCCGTGCAATTCTTTCTCTTTCAGCCTGTTCAGCTGCTTCTTTTTCCTGACGAGCCAATTCTTCCTGCAATCGTTTTTCTTCTTCTGCAAGTCTTTCAGCTTCTTCTTTCTGACGCTGTTCTTCTTCAGCAATTTCAATCTTTCGCTTTCTCAAAAGATTCAGAATTTCTTCAATCTGTATTTTCTGAGTATCATCAGGTTCCAGAAGCAAATATTTTTCATAATCAAGGATTACATTGTCATAATCCTGTGCCATTAAGTAGGCATTTCCACGATTTAAGAGTGCTTTTGTAAAAGCAGGATCTGCTGCCATTGCAAGAGAATAACAACCGGCTGCTTCTTTATATTTTCCAAGAGAATAATAGGCATTTCCCCGATTAAACGAAAGGATTTTTTTATTTGAAAGAGGATTTGAAAGACCTTTTCCATATGCTTCGACAGCTTTTTCAAACTGCCCTAACTGAGAATATGCAAGACCTAAAAAATTATAGGAATCGGATGTAATTTTCCCAGAAGCAATTTCTTTTTCCAATGCTGCAACTGCTCTTTTAGGATCATTATTCTTAAAATATTTTTCACCCTCTGTTTCAGCTGTCAAAAATCCTGAGAAAATAAATAATAAAATAGCTGTAAGTAAAAATAATCTGTTTTTCAAATCCATACTCCTGTCCATAATATTTGACATACTTACTTATATTTAATATGCTTAATTATCGGTGATTTTTAACTTACTTTTACTATAAAATAACAATGTAATTAAATGATGATTACACTTTTTCTTAGATTTGACCGATAATTCAGTAAGATTAAAAAAACGCTTATTCAGGGGGCGAGTAATATGGGTGCAATACAGATTACAATTATCTGTGTGCTTGCAATTTTTGTTATAGCATTAATTTTCTTTATTTTAAAAAGCTCTTTAGCACCAAAAAAAGTTGAAGCAATCCCAAAACTTATTAAACAGGGAAAAACTCAGAACGCAGTCAAACTTGCTAAACAAATTCTTTCAAAAGATCCAAAAAACTATAAGGCTCACTATTATTTAGGAAAAGCTTATATTGCAGAAAATAAATCAGAACTTGCAATTATTGAATACAAACTTGTAAACGAAAACACTCTGTTTGGACCACAGTTAGATGAATTAACTTTCCGTAGTGAATATGCGGACTTACTTTTAAAACACAACCAGCCTGCAGAAGCTCTTAAAAATTATTTGCTTTTGACAAAACTTGATCCTAAAAATGCAGAATATTTCTACAACACTGGACATCTTTATGAGCAGGCAAACCGTTATGATGTTGCTTTAGGTTTTATGCAGAAAGCTGCAGTACTTAATAAACGACACGCAAAAGCTCATGCAGAAATCGGACTTATGATGTACCGCATGAAGAACTTTACAGAAGCAAAACGGGAAATTGATACAGCAATTAAATTAAGTCCTGAAACCTACTCTTCTTACTATTACCTTGGAAAAATCCAGAAAGATGGTAAAGATGTAGTTGCAGCTATTAAATCTTTTGAAAAAGCTCAGCGTGATCCAGAAATCAAACAGAAAGCTGTAATTGAACACGGAACCTGTTATATGCTGGTTGGTCGTTATGACAATGCAGCCCTGGATTTTCAGAGAGCAATTGAACTTGATAAAGATAATTTAAATTCAGAAACACTTTACGCAAGATATTTCCTTGCTACCTGTTATGAAAATCTTCGTAAAATTGATAAAGCCATTGAACAGTGGGAATTCATTTATAAACGAAACAAAGGCTTTAGAGATGTAAGTGCTAAGCTTTCTGAATATAAAGATTTACAGGCTAACGATTATTTAAAAGATTACCTTACCTGTAGTAACGAAGAATTCCTTATTGTTTGTAAAAATGCAGCAGAAAAAGGAATGAAACTCCAAGTTCTTTCTTGTGAACCTAAAAAATGGGGTTGCCAGATTACTGGTGTAGATAAAAAAGATGACAGCTGGATGAATGTCCGTAAACAGGTTATGTTTGTTCGTTTTTACCGTGAACCAAACCCTCTTGAAGAAGTTGTTGTTCGTGAATCTCTTGATACAATGAAATCATTAAACAGCGTTAAAGGTTATGTTTTATCAAGTTCAGGTTATTCAACAACTGCTAAACGATTTGCAGAAAACAGACCAATTGAATTGATTGATAAAGACAGACTTGAAAAAGTTTTATCAGCAGTTGGTCAAAAATGAAAATCCTCTGTGTCTCAGATTTTGTAGATCCTCTTGTTTATAGTCAGCAGGTAAAAAAGACCTTTGGTGATGTAGATTTAGTTTTATGCGCCGGAGATTTATCACTTGATTATGTTGATTTTATTGTTACCATGTTGAGTAAGCCAACTTACTGGATTTTTGGTAATCATAATCTTAAGGATTTTCATCTTTATCATAAAGGTGCCTTATCTGGAAACGAACATGGCATAATGGAAGAACGAAACGGAAATCGGGGTCACGGAGGAACCTATGCAGGGTTTAAAACCTTTGCAGATTATAACTTAAGTTTCACCGATCCTGCTACTGGCAAAAAAACTCCCCTTTTAATTGCCGGAGTATCTGGTTCACTTCAATATAATAAAGGTTTGTGCCAGTATACAGATTTCCAGATGAAACTTAAACTTATTAAAATGATACCTGCTCTTATGATGAATAAACTTAAATATGGCAGATATCTGGATATTTTTTTAACCCATGCAACTCCAAGGCATGTTCATGACCATGAAGACCCTTGTCATAAAGGTTTTGAATGTTTTAATTGGTTTATAAAAAACTTTAAACCTACATATTTAGTACACGGTCATATTCATCTTTATGATTTAAGAGAAGCCCGTGTTACCCAGGTTGAGGATACAACAGTTGTAAATGCTTATGCTCATTACATTATTGAGTTTCCTCCAGCAACACAGAATACACAACAGGAAAACCAGGAGAGTTAAATATGACAATAGCTGAAGCACAGTCAGAAGAAGATTTTGCGAAAGCAAGAAATAAAGCATTTTTTAATGAAATCCAGCATCTTCTTACTCCAGATGAAGTTTCATTAATTTCTTTTAATGATGTAAAACAATTATTAAAACCTCAATGCGAAACTTATATTGGAATGAAAACTATTCCTATCGAAAAAATTGTTGGAAGCGAAGGTCGCTATAAAGATTTTGATAATCATTTCCTTCCTAAAAATTCTTTTATGAGAAACAGATGGGAGCATGTTGATGAAGCTGCCATTAATTTTATAGATTTACCACCAATTAAGGTTTATGAAATTTCAGGTCTCTATTTTGTACGAGATGGAAATCACAGAGTTTCTGTCGCAAAAGCAAGAGGAACAGAATTTATTGATGCAGAAATTGTTTCGCTTCAAAGCGAAATCAAAATCAAGAATGCAGATAATCTTCCTGACATCATAAAACAAATTGTTCATTATGAAAAAAGAGTTTTCTATAGCGAAACAAACTTTGGTGATATTACAGATTACTGGTGTTTAGATTTTTCAACTCAAGGTAGATACGATGTTATCTATAACCATATTTTGACTCACAAATATTACATGAATCAGAATAAACAAGAAGAAGTTTCACTTGAAGATGCAATTCTTTCCTGGTTCAATAATGTTTATTTACCAATTGCTTCTGTTATTTCAAAGAAACATATTCTTCATAAATTTCCTAAACGAACTATCGCCGACTTATATGTATGGATTGTTCGTTACTGGGATATATTGAAACAGCGATTTGGAGAAGACATTTCTATCGAAAAAGCCGTTCTGGGTTTTGAGAAAAAATATAAAATTCCTTTTTATAAACGAGTAATTAATGCTTTTAAAAAGGTAATTTTACGAAAAGAAATTAACAATATTATTAGCGACAACGATATTAATGTATAAAAATAAAAGATTTTTATAACTATTGTTTTCAAATATATAAAACTTGACGGTAAAATATTTCAATGCTAAAATTATTTTTAGTAATTTAGGACTATTTTATAGTTTTGAATAAACTGAATTAATAAGGAATTTATATGTCAATTGATGCATTCATGGGCATTCCACTTCTAGCAACAGCTGTTCTAAGTCTCCTTTTGATTGTATTTTTAGCAATCATGAAGTTAAGAAAAACTACAAAAGTAAGTTTTATTCTTTACTTTTCACTTGGCTTGGTTTTAGCAGGTGCACTTGCCGCTTACTTTACAAGTACAGCAATTTATTTTGTATTTGCTACAATTGCCGCAGAAGTAATTTCCCTTCCATATTTGATTTTAAAAGCTTTTGATAATCCTCAGAAGCGAGAAGAAAAATTAGCTGCTAAAAAAATTGCTGAACAGAAAGCAATGATTGAAAACAGCGATATTACTAAAAAAGCAATTGCTCAGATTGAAGCTAAACATCAGCGTCTTCTTGAAGTTAATAAAGACCTGGTTGCAAAAGTTTCAACCTTCTTTTCAACAGATAACAGTATGGAAAGTTTCCTGGAGTATTGTAATAAATTGATTTCTGAAAAAATCAGTGCAGATGGATGTTGTATTCTCATTGCAGATGATTATGATAATACTCTTGCTGTAAAATCTTTAACAGGGTCTTTCCCTCCTCCATATAAATTACCTGAAGATTTACCACATAAACCTATCAGAGTAGAAACAAACTTAAGATTTGCACAGTTCCCACTTAAAGATAATATTTTTGGTGATTTGTTCACTGCAGGTGAACCAGTTCTTATTACTGACTCAGTAAAAGATCCTAGAGTTTTCCAGAACGGTCCAGAAGATTTCTTGAAGTGTGGTAGCTATATTTTCTGCCCAATCAAACAGCAGGAAGGTGTTGTTGGACTTATAGCTCTTGCAAGAGTTCCAAGTAAAGTTGCATTCACAAAAGAAGAATTTGAAACAGCAGAAATCCTTACAGATGCAGTTTCTAGTGCAATGAAACCACTTTACAGCTTCCTTGCTTATGCTGAACATGCAGAACTTAGTAAAGATGGTACAATCGCTACTAAATACCAGAAAGACATGCTTCCAGCTAAACTTCCAGTTATTCCAAATATTCAGATTGGATGTTTTTCAAATGCTGTAGAAAATGTCTGCGGTGACTATTATGATGTTTTAGTATCAAGAAAAGATAGAATTTCTTTTGTTATGGCCGATGTTGCTGGAAAAGGAATGAACTCTCTTGTTGTTATGATTATGATTCGTGCTATTCTCCGTCTTGCGGTAAATACAGCACAGTCTGCTTCAACAATTCTTTCATGGGCTAACCGTGGTATCTGTATTGAAAGTTCAAAAATTGACCATTTTGCCAGCGTTGCTTTAATCAACTATAATAGTGTAACAAATGAAGTTCAGATTTCAACATGTGGTAATAATCCCGTATTCCTTCTTAAAGCAGATAGTAGTAAACTTGAACAGATTTCAACTCTCAGTGAACCAATGGGTGTTGAAAAAGATACAGTATTTACTGATATAAATCTTCAGTTGTCAAAAGGTGACATTTTAGTCACTTGTACAGATGGTTTAATTGAATCCTTAAATGATAACGGAGTTCAGTATGCCGTTGAAGGTTTGACAAAAGTAGTACTTAAAAATAGAAATGCTGCCGCTAAGGATATTTCTAATAAAGTTAAAGATGACTTAAAGAAATACTGCGATCAAACACAGCAGTATGATGACCAGAGTTTATTGGTCGTAAAAATTATATAGGAAAGGAGCTTCTGTATGGAACTTAAAATACGAAAAAATGGTGATGTTTACATTATTGACGTAACAGGAGAAATGGATCTTTATAACTCTTACAAATTAAAAGAATTAGTTATGAAGATGCTTGAAAAACAGGTTAAAAACTTCGTAATTAACCTTGAACAGGTAGATTACATCGACTCATCTGGAATTGGTGCACTTATTTACATTTGTTCTACTATCAAAAAGATGAATCTTAAACTTGCAATTTCAAATATTCATGGCTCTGTAAAGAAAGTTATTGAACTTACCAAATTGATGGGCTACTTCCCTATTGCTAACAGCGTTGAAGAAGCTTTGTTAATGGTTAAAGAATAATTAACCAAAAATTTAAGATTTGGAGATTAAAAAAATGCAGGAATTTAAAGAACTCAGATCAGATGAAAATGACCCATTATTTGATAAAACAAATATGTTGAAAAAGGAATTTCCTTCTGATTTTAGACAGATTAGATATTTTACATTGTTGATTGTTCAGTCAGCACCAACAGAAATCAAAGAATTAAACCTTCTTGAACAGCAGATTTCAGAAGTTATTAAAAATGCTGTAAAACACGGAAATCACTGTGATATTAACAAGAAAGTTACTGTATGGTATTCATTCAGTCCTACACATGCACATATTATTGTTCAGGATGAAGGTGCCGGATTTACTGACTTGGAAAAATGGAATGAATTCAATAAAAAACGTCTTGAATGTCTCCATAACAATGATTTCATGGAACTTTCAAACTATGTATCATTCCGTACAAACGAATCTGACAGCCAGGATGGAGGTAATGCTTTGTTTGCAGCCCTCGAATACTGGAACGGCGGATTTGTTTACAATGGTAAAAAGAATGCTGTAGCAATGCTTAAAAAATATCAGCAGAAATACCATGTAAACCATGATGGTGAATAATCAGAAAATCTGATAAATATCAAAAAGGCAGAAACTCAAAAGTTTCTGCCTTTTTTTTATACAAGAAGTCTTGATGGAGATGGGGGGAATTGAACCTGCTTAAAATAGCAAATCCGTTAAAAAAAATGCACCGCATTTTTTAGGATTTACCTTTATTCTTGCTCGATTTAATTAATTAAATCACCGCGGGGGTTCAATTCCACCTATAAGATATAAAAAAAAGACTTCTTATATAAGAAGTCTTGATGGAGATGGGGGGAATTGAACCCCCGTCCGAAAAAGTAAACCAGGTATATCTACAAGTTTAGTTATGCGAGGTAGTTGTCGGGGCCCGGTAGCAGCATAACAAGCGTCGTTCCCGTATTCTGAATAAAATGTCCTGACTAACGATCAGAAGCGAAAATCAGTAAGTCCCGATGGGTAAAAGAACATCCAAAAACGCGGAACAGGGCTTCTGGAGTTCCTGCACGGCTGACTAAGCAGCGAGTGCTTCTGCGAAAGAAGCTTCTTCAGCTTCTTCTTCTTTTCTTGCGAAAATTGCAGTTATTTTTTTGTCAGTTTAGAGAACCTTCACTCTCACTTGCAATACAAGATTTCCCAATTCCGTCGAAACCGGGACATCCCCTTATTTATTACATTATGAATATAATAGCGAAATTTAAAATCGTCAACATATTTGCTAGATTTTTTCTACAGGAATATGATAAACACTTCCGCAGTTTCTGCAAATAATTTCCAATGGATCAGGTCCATTTTTCTTGATATCTTCAATCTGATCTTTTGGCAGAGAACGAAGATAATTCAAATAACCTTCTTCATTACATGGACAATCAAAAATTATGTCTCTTGTTACAGAAATTACTGGCTTAAATTCTCTAAATAAACCAATAATAATATCTTCCGAATCAACTTCTTTTTCGCTGTACAACAAACCAAGACTTGGACAAGCTCTGAAAGCATTTTCAATTTTTCGTAAAAGTTCTAAGTCTTCTTCTGTTTCTTCTACTCTACTGTCAATTTGTTCACCAATACCAGCAGTTCCTCCAGTCTTAGGAATAATCTGTAAATACATAGAACCAGCACCAATAACACGACCTTTTTTATCGAACTGGATACTTGAATTAAAAGCTGTATTTAACTGTTCAGACTGAGAGAAATATGAAGTAAAATCCATTGCAATATTCTTACCATCAACATCTACAGTTGAACTCTGAGGTGCTTTATCAAACTTGTGAACACGAGAAAAAGTAATATTTCCAGGACCTAAAAATGGTTCCAAATCCCAGTTTTCCAAAGGTTTATTCAAAGGAATATGATCATTATACAAATAACCACGAACATAACCTGTTGAATCGGCTTCCAAAGAATATCCTTCTGCAGGGCCTGTTCCTTCATATTTAATGACAGTGTGTTCTCTATCTTTCATCATAGGAATAGTTAATGCAGAACATAAAGCTGCCTGTCCTAAAATATAAGTTTCAAGAATTCCTAAATTTTGCTGAGCTCTAATCTGATTAACAAATCTTGTACCATGAAATAATGCTCCTCTAACACGACCATCAGCCATAGTAAAAATTCGCATTTTATCTTCTTCTAGTTCATTCAAATGAGATACTAATTCTTTATCAGTTATTTCTTTTTTTAACATATAAACACCTTATGTTTAATATAACAAAAAAAAAGCTTATAAACAAACAAAAAATAAAATTTGAAACATAATGACTAAAATTAAATAAAATAATATAATAGAATTTATATAACTTATAAAGTAGGAGAAAAAAATGGCTGTTGATGAAAAACTTCAGACTGTAAGACACAGTTGTGCGCACGTTATGGCAGAAGCTATTTTAAAGCTTTACCCTGGAACAAAAATCGCAATTGGCCCAGCTATTGATAACGGATTTTACTATGATTTTGACTTTCCAAAAGGTACGAAATTTAGTGATACCGATTTTCCTGCAGTAGAAAAAGAAATGCGTCGTATCATTGCTGGTAATCATGATTTTATCCGCAAAGAAGTATCTAAAGAAGAAGCATTAAAATTATTTGCTGATCAGGATTATAAAGTTGAACTCATTAACGATCTTCCAGCAGACGCAACAATTACCACATACGAACAGGATGGATATATTGATCTTTGTCGTGGTCCACATGTAGCTAATACTAAAGAAATTAATGGACAGGCTTTTAAGCTTGATAAAATTGCAGGAGCATATTGGAGAGGTGATTCTAACCGTCCAATGCTTACACGAGTATATGCACTCTGTTTTGCTAAGCCAAATGATCTTAAAGATTATTTAACAATGCTTGCAGAAGCTGAAAAACGCGATCATCGTAAACTTGGTGTTGAAATGGATCTCTTCCATCTTGATCCAGAAGATCCAGGTCAGATTTTCTGGCATCCAAATGGATGGACTATTTATACAACTATCCAGGATTACATGCGTCAGCAGATTCGTAGAGATGGATATCTTGAAGTAAATACTCCAGCAATCATGCCTAAAACTCTCTGGGAACGATCTGGACACTGGGGTCACTACCAGCAGAATATGTTTATTACTGAATCAGAAAAACGCATGTTCGCTATTAAACCAATGAACTGTCCAGGTGCTTTGGAAATCTTTAAGTCTAAACAGCGTTCATATAAAGAATTGCCACTTAGACTTGCTGAATTTGGACATGATGTTCGTAATGAACCTTCTGGAACTTTACATGGTATTATGCGTGTTCGTGGTTTCGTTCAGGATGATCCTCATATTATCTGTACAGAAGAACAGGTTGCTGCAGAAGTTGCTAAATTCTGTAAACTGTTAAAGAGAGTTTACCATGACTTCGGTTTTGATGATTTAGTTGTTAAATTCTCAACAATGCCAGAAGATCATGTTGGAGATCTTGCAACTTGGGAAAGAGCTGAAAAAGCTTTGGCAGATGCATGTCACGAAGCTGGACTTACATATGAAATCCAGCCAGGTGAAGGTGCTTTCTATGGTCCAAAACTTGAATTCAAGCTTTATGACTGTTTAGGCCGTGAATGGCAGTGTGGTACAATTCAGGCTGACTTCCAGCTTCCATCTGCAGAACGCCTTGATGCTACATATATTGGTGCAGATAACCAGAAACATCATCCAGTTATGCTTCACCGTGCTATTCTTGGTTCTATGGAACGCTTCCTTGGTATTCTTATTGAAAACTTTGCAGGGGCCTTCCCTACATGGCTTGCTTTTGAACAGGTTGCTGTTGTTCCAGTTGCTCCAGAATTTGATGATTACGCTAAACAGGTTAATGAAGCTTTATTAGCTGCTGATATCCGTTCAAATGTTTATCTTGATGATGAAAACATGAAAGCAAAAATCAAGAACATTTCTATGGAACACAGAACACCATATATTCTTGTTGTTGGTGAAAAAGAAAAAGCAGAAAATGCTGTATGTGTACGCTACAGATTCTCAAGCAAAAAACCACAGGAAACTATGAAGCTTGAAGACTTTGTAAAATATGTGCAGAAGATGAACGAAGAAAAAGGAACTGGAATCTAATTTTAATTCCTTTTGTTAAAAGAAAAAGCCTGAAATTCAAATTGAATTTCAGGCTTTTCTTTGATTACAACTTATTATAATTAAGCCATAATAGAATTAACATACTTTGCTTCTTTTGTTGAATTATTTTCCAAATCATTCATAAAGCGAACATTGTAGTTAATTGGATTTGCATCAGCAGATTTTTCAGCAAACAAAGCAAGATAAACAGAAATCATGGCATATGAACATTCAAAACCTTCTTCTGTAAACTTATCTTTAATAATCTGATAACAATAATGTGTAAATTTCTTTGCTAATTCACGAGTTTCTTCATCAGAGAATTTTTTGATTTTCAAACCATATTTTTCCTGTTCTTTAAAACCCTGGATGAATAAATCATGAGTAAAGATATTATAGTTTTCAATAGCCATTCCTTCTTCTGGAATACCCATTGCAATATAAGCAGGAAGCTGCCAGAAACCATAATCAAGAACACGGATATAAGGCATTTCTGTTAATTCTTTAGGGAAAACACCTTCTGCAATACCTTCTTCAATAAACTTCTTACGTTTTGGATACAAAGAAGCTCCCATAAAATAGAAACTTGTTCTGTTATTCCAGAAAGCCTCAGAATTAATAATATTATTTACAGCAGATTCTTCTTTTTCGCTGTTTTCTTTTGTTGCAAAGAAATAATGATATAAATATTCACTTGTACCAGCAATTTTTTTAACATTATGAAGATTTGAACAAATATTTAATTCATCTTCTGCAAAATGAACTTCAGGATCAAAGCCTCTTGTAAAACATTCGCGTTTCCACAATTTGTTCCATGGCATTGTTAAAGCATATGTATCCTGGAAAATGGTAATAAGATCATCTTTGTTAGAAAGATCATATACTCTGTCCTGAACATAAGTTCTAAAGAAAACATGGTTATAACGACAGATTGCCATGTCACTGCCAGTTTTTTCAATTAATCCAACCATTTTTTCAAGGTAAGTTGGGTCAAAATCATCATCAGCATCGATAAACTGAAGATATTCACCAGTAGTTTTCTGAATACCTGCATTTCTTGCAGCAGAAACTCCACCATGTTCAATTGATGAATAAGATAAGCGATTATCTTTCTTAGCGTATTTTTCAAGCACTTCCAGACTATTATCAGTAGATGCATCATTTACACAAATAATTTCAAAATCCTGATATGTCTGAGCAAAAATACTGCCAAGACATCTGTCCAATGTTGTAGAAGCATTGTATACAGGAATTACAATTGATACTTTTTTCATTTAAGTACTCCCTTTGTTAAGTAACATTTTTTGTGAATTAATTATATATATATAATTAAAACTATATGTTATAATTTAAATCGTTAACATTAATTTAATATTAACAAAATATTATATTTTTAAAAGTACATAAAAAAAGGGAGAAAAAAATGCCAGAAAAATCAAAAGAAAGATTAGAAATCTTAAAAAAGATTGAAGAATTTGAAAAAGCTGGAAAATTTCATGAAGATGTAGAAGAAGATCAGCCTGGAAAAGAATTACTTCCTGATGATATTGATTATTTACGATATGGTTTCTTTGCAAAATGGAAGGCTCGCCGTTCTATTGAAGCTGCCAGAAAATTTGTAATGATGTTACAGAAACAGCATCAGATCATTCTTAAATCAGTTGAAGGTGCTGAAAACCTGAAAGGACTTACTTCAGGTGCTGTAATGACTTCCAACCATTTTAATGTTATGGATAGTTTTGCAATTCACTGGGGCTTTGAAACAATCTGGGGAAAAAGAAAAAAGAGATTCTATAGAGTAATTAAAGAAGCAAACTATACTTCATATGAAGGTCCATTTAAGTTTTTAATGCAGAACGCAGATACATTACCTTTAAGTTCAAACAGACAGACAATTCATAAGCTTTTGACATCTATTGATACAATTCTTAAAGATGGTCACATTGTTTTAGTTTATCCAGAACAGGCTATGTGGTGGAATTATCGTAAACCTCGTCCACTTCAGCCAGGTGCATTCAGATTTGCTGTAACAAGCCAGGTTCCAGTAGTTCCTGCTTTTATTACAATGAAAGACAGTGAATACACAGATGGAGATGGTTTCCCAGTACAGGAATATACAGTGCATTTTGGAAAACCAATTTATCCAGATCCAAACAAAGACAGAAAAGAAAACATCGAATTCATGAAGTCTGAAAACGAAAGAATTTGGAAAGAAATCTACGAAAAAGCATATGGTATTCCATTAACATATACCTGTGACGAACAGTAATTAAAACTAAAAAAAGGCAACTGAAAAACAGTTGCCTTTTTTTATATATTTATTCACAGTTCAAATCCTGCCTGCAAAATATAATAATTTAAATTAAAATAAAAAAACCTTATTCCAAAAGAATAAGGTTTCTATCGGGCAGACAGGATTTGAACCTGCGACATCCTGGTCCCAAACCAGACGCGCTACCAGCTGCGCTACTGCCCGTTGATGTTTAATATAATATAAAAATTAGAAAAAAAGGTCAATACTAAAAAATAAAAAAATTAGAAATTTTCTATATTATTTTACAACTATTGCACGAACTTCTACTTCTCCACCCTTTTTAATTCGGTCTGTAAGAACTTCTGTTATCTGGATTTGCACATAGTTTCTTCCAGAAAAAATCTCATTTGTAATTATTTCACAATGAATAAAATTATCTGTAACTGCATGATAAATCATTTTATTATTGCTGGAATTAAGAACTAAAGGTTTTCTAGAAGTTTCAATAATTGCATTAAGTTTTTTTCCAACAAAATTGCTGAGATAATTTATTTTAGATTCAACAGAAAAATCATTCAATCTTTTTGCCCGTTCACCAGAGACTGATTGCGGAACTTTATTTTTCATTTTAATTGCATCTGTTCCAGGTCTTTCAGAATATGGAAAAGCATGAATCCAGATAAAATTACATTTATGACACAGTTCCATTGTCTGTTCAAAATCCTCATCTGTTTCCCCTGGGAATCCTGTAATTATGTCACAGGCAATAAAAGAATCTTTTTTTACTTCCCTAAGTTTTCTACAGGCATTTTCAACAGAATCCGAAAGATATTTTCTGTTCATTAGCTTCAATACTTTATCGCTTCCACTTTGAACCGAAAGATGGAAATGAGGCTGAACTCGTTCATCGGAAATTATAGAACAAAATTCATCATCAACAATTTCCGGATATAAACTTGAAATTCTAAATTTAAGTTTTGAAGTTTCCTGTAAAAGTTTTTTTAATAATCTGGCAAAATTATAAACTTCACCTTCATATTTAGAAACATATTGGGCAATATTTACAGTAGTCAAAACAACTTCAGAATTTCCACTTTCTTCAATTTCTTTTACTCTTTTTATGGCAGTTTCAACATCTATGGAAACACTTTTACCGCGAGCAATATGAATCGCACAGAAAGCACAGTTATTATTGCATCCATCCTGAATCTTTAAGGAAGCTCTTGAATGAGTTAAAAATGATGAAGTTGCAAGTTTAAATGAATCTTCGGGAAAACCATTTTCTTCAACAGAAGTTGAAATGATTTTTTCTTCCAGATCAACTACAAATTTTTCAGGATTCCAATTTACTAAATGTTGTTTTAGCAGTTGTGGAATATCATTAATTCGACTTTTTATTTGTCCTCCAAGAACTGAAATTCTTTTATCCATTGCTTTAATTTCCTGAGGACGCAACTGTGCATAACAACCAGTTACAATAACAACGCAATCTGAGTACTTACTCAGTAAAAGTCGAATTATTCTGCGGGCTTTTTGTTCCGCTTTTTGAGTTACAGTACATGTATTAATAATACAAAGCTTGGTATGAATATCTTCCTGAGATTTAGCAGAAACAGGAGACATCAAAACTTCAAAACCTGCATCTAAAAAAATACGGGCTGCCGATTCACTTTCAATTTGATTCAAACGGCAACCCAATGTTTCTATTCTAATTATATTCACGATATTTATTTACAAATTAAAGTTTAGAACTAACTCGTGTTTTACCCTGAGAGGCATCAACAGATGAAGAATTCAATCTTAAAGCTTCATCGTAGGCATTTACTGATTCAATGTAATTTCCTGCCATTTCACGAGCATAACCTAATCTAACCCACCAGTTATCAAGCATTGGTTCAGCTTTTACAGCAGCTGACAAAGCGATATCTGCATGCTGGTATTTTGCCTGACGAATATAAATTTCACCAATAAAGTAATAAGCTTTACCGTATCGTCCAGCACTTTCAGGAGCAGTTGCAACATATTTCTGGAACTGTTCCAAAGCTGCGTTATTTTTTCCAAGGTAATAGCGAGCTTCACCAAGAACTTCAATTAAACGAATGTCATAAGCACTTTTCTTAAGTCCTTCAGTAGCTCTCTGTTCTGCTTCAGCATACTGCTTGTTTTCGATTAATGACCAGCACATTACAACATAAGCTTCAATACGGTTTGGATTTTCAAGCAATTCTTCTTCACAAACCTGAACTGATTCTCTATAACGACCATTATGATATAATACCAAGGCATCTTTTTTTGTCTGAGCAAAAATAGATGATGAAACAATCAATAAACCAACTAAAGCAATAAACTTTTTCATATAATTTCCTTTAATCTCTAACCATTGAACATTTACCAGTAAATTCACTGCCTGGTTCAAGTACTACCTTTTTAGAAACAATATCACCATTCAGAGTTCCTGATGCTGTAACAAAAACAAGTTTATCACCCTGAACGTTACCAGTAACTTTACCACGAACTAAAACTCTGGAAGCATAAATATCAGCTTCAACAATAGCACCTGTATCAATAACTAAATCACTTTCAGTTTCAATAGTTCCTTTGATTTTACCACGAACCATAAAAGGCTTCTTCATCTTTACAGTTCCTGTAAATGAAATATCATCTTCAAGAATTGTATCAAAGGAATCATCTTCCATATCAAAAAAATCTGCGTCTTTTACATCAAACATACTATTACTATTTTAATATTTATAGATAAATCGGTCAAGTTTTCTATATTATATATATTTATTTATTAATTAATTCTGCCATATATTGAGGAAGCTCTATCTGAAAAACCTTATCCTGCCCCTCTAACGGAATTGTTAATTTTACTGAACTAAGAAGGAATTTTTTAATTTTTAGTTCCTTTTTTACAATTCTATTTAATTTGAAATTTCCATGCTGATCATCTCCAGCAAGAGGACACCCATTTTTTGCAAGATGAATACGAATCTGGTGCATTCTTCCTGTATCCAAAAATAATCGGATTTTTGAAAAATTGATATTTCCAGTTTCTGAATTATGAATCCATTCTTCTTCAACCACATATCTTGTTTGAGCTGTTTTTTTCTGACCATGCTGAATCAATTCATCATTGATGGTACCATTCTTATTCTTGAGAGAACCTAAACATAAAGCGATATATTCTTTTTTTACTGCTTTAGTTCCAATTAATTTAGTCCATTTTCCAGCAGCAACAGGAGTTTTTGCAACGATCATCAGACCAGAAGTATCTTTATCCAGGCGATGAACTAAATAAATTTTGTAACCTAACTGCTGTGAAAAGTCTTTATCTAATGAATGGCTAATGTTTTCGCCTCCCTGAACTGCAAGTCCAGAAGGTTTATTAATTACAATAATCTCGTCATTCTCATATAAAATTTCAATAGGATTCATCCGAATAACTATAATAGAGGTTATCTAAAATGACAAGACGCAAATTATTTGGATTTATTATCAGTTTTCTCTTTACTTCCTTATTTCTGAATGCAGAAGTCTTTAATATTAAAAAATTTAATTTTTCCATGGATTTACCTGAGGGCTATCGAGTTGAAAGTAAATCTCAGGATGGAAAGCAGTATGCCCTTGTTCATCAGGATATGAACGCTAATCTTCTGATTAAAATTTATGAAGGAAGAAACTATAAAAATGCAAGTATGTGTCTTAAAGACAGTGTTTCGAATCTTCAGTCTGATGCTGAAATAGGAGATTTTTTCTGGAATGATGAAAAATGTGCTATTACCAGTTTCAGTTTTACTTTAGACCAGGCCTACTCCCTATATGCAGTTTGTACTCCTCTTCAAAACAGAAAATCTTCATATGCAGTATTTTTGTGTTATACCCCTTCTTCAAACGAAGAAAAAGCATGGCCTTTTATTTTTTCAACCTTGAATTCACTCTCAATAAAAGAAGATGATTACTGTAAACCAGGAGTATTAATTTCGTTTCTTTATCCCGCTGAAGAAACCGTAGATTACAAATTCAAACTTTTTGGAAAAGACATTGCAACAAGTTTTGATGTTAATGACGGAGAAGCTTCTCAGACTGTGGTAGATCTGGAATATTATGTATTAAATCTCTATCGACAGCATAATCTTGTAATGAAAGCATGGGAACGATATTATAGAATGATTTATCGTGATAGTTACGGAAGAATAGAAGACTGCATGGAAAAAGTATTGAATACTTTTGAACCTTATGCAAATTATGTTAATCCCGAAAAACCAGAATTAACTTTAGCACAGTGGATTTTAACTTGGGTTCAGTCCATGGAATATGGAAATAGAGCTGCAACACAAAATGATTCAGATTTCACAAGTATCCCAAGAGCTTTAATGGGTGAACCAAATGATTGTGATAGTCGTGCTTTATTGGTTTGTATGTTTATGAGAGCAATGGGATTGGATTCTCTTATGATTATTTCACCAGAATATTCCCATGCCCTTGCAACAGTTGATATTGATGCTCCTGGACAAAAATATCATCTGGAAGGTTCTGATAAGGATTTTTTGATGGGAGAAACAACAGAAGCAGTTACCTGGGGAATGATTGCCCAGGATCAAGCCGACAGAAGTAAATGGTACCCTATCATCCTTCCATAAAATTTTATGATCTTAAAAGATTATAAACATCAATTTCAGATTCTGCTTCGATAATAGCTTTTCTTAAATCTTCATCTTTTAACTTTCCACTGATGTGTGAAATAGTTTTAAGATAGTAGGAATGCTGATTATAAGAAGCAGCAATCATAAACATAATATTTACTGGTAATCCGTCAAAAGCTTCAAAATCTTCAATAGGCTTTTTACAAACCCCTACAGCCATTACTAAATCAGTAACAGAAGCAAGTCTTACATGAGGAATTGCAATACCAAATCCAATACCTGTAGACATCAATTCTTCGCGTTTAATGATTTCTGAAGTTAATTCAGATGCATCTTTTACCTGAGGAGCTGTTGCTAAAACATTAGAAAGCTGAACAAGTGCATCTCTTTTTGAACTCTGATTAATGAAAACAATTCTATCTGGAGATAAAATATTACGAATCTGAATATTTTCGTTTTTATCAATATTTGATGAAAGATGTGCGTTTACCCAATTTTCAATTTCGCTTTTCTTGAAACGCCATACAGTTCCAATTTTTCCAGCAGGAATTTCACCTTTCTGTGCCCAGTCATAAACTGTTCTTTCAGAAACCCTAAGATATTTAGCAACCTCTTCGATAGTTAAAATATCATCTGTCATTTACTACTCCAAAAAATAAATATAATTTGAAAATCTATGAATATTTTGCATTCTTTACCATTCTTTGTCAATATCAAGAAATGTTAGTTTAAAACCTATATTTTCAATAATTGAAATTTTTACATTTTTAATACATAATTAAAGTTATGAAAATTAAAAAGAATACAAATCTTATTTTTATTATAATTTCAATACTTACATTTTTATATATAATTCTTGCTGCACATCCATTAAAACCTGAGTTTCATTTCGTACCAGAATGGACAAAAGATATTACTGCCTCAGAATTTTCAACTATAAGCAAAGATGAACCTGTTACATTTTTTAAACTGGGTCAGAATGCAGGATATTTTACTTCTGAAGGTGAAATTGTAAATTCTATTTCCTTCCCTTCTAAAATTGCCATTTCCGAAAATAACTATGCTCTTTATTCAACAGATGCAACTGATATTCCTTTTTATGATATTTATGGAAACAAAAAAGGAGAATTAAACACCAGCGGATATCCATATTTTTATGATAATCGATATTATGTTTTTCTTCCTGGAGGTTCTTCTTTCTCTCTTTTTAATGAAAAAGGAAATCTCATGTGGACAAATGAAAGCGTAATGCCTGTAACAGCCTTTGCTTCAAACAAAACCTTTACAGCTTCTGGCTACGCCGATGGAACTATCAGAATCATTGATAATAACTACGGAACAACAATTACTGAATTTGCTCCAGGTGGAAGTGAAAGTCCGATTATTTTAGGTCTTGATGTTTCTGTAAACGGAGAATATACAGCTTGTATTTCAGGACATAACAAACAGCGATTTATTCTTACACAGACTTTAGACAACCGCCAGAAAGTTATTTATCATAAATACCTGGAAACAGACTTACGGGCAAGAACTCTGGTAAAAATCCTTAAAGACAATTCAAAGGTTATTTATGTTTATGAAAACAATGTTGGTATTTACGACATTAAGAATAAAAGAAATTCGGATCTTAATATTAATGACAATATTATTTCGATTGAAGAAACCAGCAATTTAATTTACCTCCTAGGAAAAAACGGAAAAACTTATACAGTGTATATTATTGAAAAAAGCGATGATCTGTTAGGTAAATTCTCTTTTGAAGCTGAAACTGCCTGTATTCAGACCTTAAACGATAACTTATACATTGGTAAAGATAATTATCTCTCAAAAATTGCAGTAAAAAAGGATTAGAATATGAAAATTAATAAAAAACTTATACAGTGCATTTCTTTTACTTTACTTGCTGCCTCTATTTCGGCTTTTAACTGGCCACAGCAGGAAATTGGCTATAAATCTATTTCTTCATACTTTGGACAAAAGCGTGGAATTGAAATGAGCCGTTCAATGGTTTTTGCAGATCCATCAGAAATTGGTGCAATTGATGAAGGTGAAATCCTTATTATTATGTCAGAAATTTTAGATCAAAGTGATTTCTTCCCTTCAACTTTAGGAACTTCTGTAATTATCAGCCACGAAGATGATTTAATTTCTGTATATGGGAATCTTGATACTGATACAATTACGAATACAATAAGAAAAAATGATTATATTTCACAGGGTGAACTTATTGGTACTACAGGAAACTCTGGCTGGCAGGAAGATAGAAGTAACCTTGAATTTCAGATTTTGGATTTGAAAAATAAGGCCGCAATCAACCCAAAACTTTTAATGCCACGAACAGAAAATGAATTAAACTTAAGTCTTTCTAATATTGCATTGGTTAATAAAACCGGTGATATTTTTTATCTTGATTTACATAACACTTTAAATGCTGGAATTTATAAAGTTTATCAAAAGCGCAATAAAGCAGCTTCCCCATATAAAACTACAATTACAATTAATGGTGTTACAGTTGATCAGATTACCTTTGATAAAATCAACGAAGAAAATGGTAAGCTTTATGTAAACGGTAAAAAGAAATATATTAACTCAGATGTTTTCTTAAACAATGAACTTTCGCTTTTAGGTGAAGTTACCCTGTCTCCTGGTCGTTCTACTCTAGGACTTTCATCAGAAGATTTTATCGGTGACAAAACAAAAATGAATTTTAATCTTACAATTTTTAATTAAATTAATATTTATAGTTAAAAAAAACCTGTTCAAAACTGAACAGGCTTTTTATATTTCTATTCTAAACTATTAGAATGTTGGAACTACTTCACCATTTGGATAGCGTTTAGCAATAAATTCTTTTACTTTATCGCTTGTCATTGCTTTAGCCAAAGCTTTAATAGCATCATCATTTTCACGGCCAGCCTTAACTGTAAGAATGTTTACATATGGAGAATCTGCACCTTCAATGAACAAACCATCTTTTGTTGCTGTAAGACCAGCAGGGATAGCATAGTTACCATTGATTACAGCAGCATCAACATCTGGTAAAACTCTTGGTAAAGAAGCAGCTTCGATTTCGCTGAATTTAAGATTTTTTGGGTTGCTTGTAATATCAGCAGGAACAGCTTCAAGACCAGCTGCATCAGAAAGTTTAATCAATCCTGCAGACTGAAGAAGGAGCAATGCACGACCTTCATTTGTTGGGTCATTAGGAATTGCGATTGTAAAACCGTCAGCAATATCATTCAAAGATGAAACTTTTTTAGAATAAAGAGCCAGTGGTTCAACATGTGTACCAACTACACTTACAAGGTGATAATTGCGTTCTGAATTGAAAGAATTCATATAAGGAACGTGCTGGAAGAAGTTTCCATCAATTTCACCAGCTTCAACAGCTTCGTTTGGAGTTACATAGTCAGTATATTCCTGAACTTTCAATGTAATTCCTTCAGCTTTTAAATCATCAACAATAAGGTTGAGAATTTCTGCATGAGGTTCTGGAGTAGCACCAATTTTAAGAACATTTGATGCTTTCTTTCCGCTACATCCTGTAAGTAATGCAAGAGCAGCCAAAGATAATACTAATAATGATTTTTTCATAAAAATCTCCTTTTAGATTCTCACAAAGAAGAATCCATATAATGAAATATAGTTTTAATAAAAAATTACCATCTTGTCAATATTTATTACCTACTATTACACTAGGTTATACAAATTAAAATACTTTGTCAATTACTCTAAAAAAGTTTTTTTACAAATATTAACTTTTTCATGATAAAATAGAAATGATATTATTTATTTTCTTGCACAAACGGAGTTATTTTTATGGATCCAAAAATGATTTTATCTGCTTCAGGCTGGAGAAAAGTATTTAGTATTTCGGGAGATGAGCAAGACCCTAATCCAGAAATTTCAGAAGAATCTACTGCCATTGCTATTATTTCGGCATTAGTTTTTGTTGATTATCTTAAAGAAGTTTCTAAGCAGGAAAATCCTGTAATTGCAATTGGTATGGACACAAGACCAACAGGACTTGCAATTGCAAATGCAATGCTTCATGCACTTGTAAAAAAAGAAGCCATCATTCAATACACAGGAATCTGTTCTGCACCAGAAATCATGGCCTTTGCAAAAAATCTTGATGGATTTATTTATATTTCTGCAAGTCATAATCCTATTGGACACAATGGAATTAAATTTGGAACCAATGATGGCGGTGTTCTAAACGGAACTGAAAATGCAAAATTGACCGCTAAATTCCTTGAAATAATGTCTGATGATGCAAAAGTTGTAGAACTTGTAAAATATGCTTATTCCTGCAGTAATTCCCATTTAAGAGATGTGATTGGCGGTGAACAAAGTTCAAAACACAATTCTTTAAGAGCCTATAATATTTTTATTCGCGAAACCATTGCAGGAACTGATAATAAGGAATATCAGACAGACTTTTTCCAGATGCTTAATACTTATGTAAATGAGCGCCCAATTGGAGTTGTCTGTGATTTTAATGGAAGTTCAAGAAACCTTTGTATCGACAGAGATTTCTTTAAAGAAAATCTAATCAATTTTTACTCAATCAATGACAACCAGATTGTTCACGAAATTATTCCTGAAGCAGAAAACCTTATTCATTGTGCTAAAGAAATGGAAAGACTTCAGGCCGCAGGAATCAAAGATGCAGTTTTGGGTTATATGCCTGATTGTGATGGTGACAGAGGAAATATTGTTTATTGGGATGAAAAGAAAAAACAGGCAGTAATTCTTAAGGCACAGGAAGTATTCAGTCTTTCTGTCCTTGCAGAAGTAACCTACTCTTTATGGCAGCATGAAGGTGAAGATAATTTTAAACCTGCAGTAGCAGTAAATTGTCCAACTTCTTTAAGAATAAATGAACTGTGTAAAACTTTAGGAGTTGAATTATTCAGAGCAGAAGTTGGTGAAGCAAATGTTGTTAATCTTGCAAGAGAAAAACGAGATGAAGGTTATACTGTAAGAATTCTTGGAGAAGGATCAAATGGTGGTACAATTACTCATCCTGCCAGTGTTAGAGACCCATTAAATACTATTTTTGCAATCATTAAGCTTCTTTTATTAAGAGAAAACGGTCTTTATGAATTGTACTGCAACAAGGCTGGTATTCCATATAATCCTGATTTTACACTTACTGATATACTCGAAAGTCTGCCTGTATACACAACTACAGGAGTTTCAGAACCTGAAGCAATAATGCACATTGAAACTAAAGACCATGGACAGCTGAAAAAGAAGTTCCAGAGTATTTTTGAAGCAGAATGGAAAGAAAAAGCTGATTATCTTAAAAAAGAAATGAATATTTCCAAATATGAAGTAATAATTACAAATGGAACTAAAGAAACTTGTAATGTAAATGATTACTCTTTATCAGGTAAAGGCGGCTTAAAAATATTATTCAAAAATGATAATGACGAACCAGTTGCCTTTATGTGGATGAGAGGAAGCGGAACAGAACCTGTTTTCCGTATTATGTGTGATATTAAAGGTAATAATAGAGACAAAGAAAGATATTTAATTAACTGGGAAACAGAAATGCTTAAAAAAGCAGATTCATAATTTACTGTTAGTTTTATAGAAAACTTATGGTTTCTATTTATTTTTCTAATAAACTCGTGTATATTTATATATATTAGTTTATTTTAACTAAAAAATAATTAAATTAAATTTATATACATATATAAAGGAGCCTATATGGATACAGCAGAAATCTTAAAGCGTGCAAAAGAATATATTGCTGCCGAAAAAGATGAAAGATTCAGTAAGGAAATTGAAGACCTTATTGCAAAAGAAGACTATAAGGAGCTTGAAGATCGCTTCTACCAGACTTTGGAATTTGGTACTGGTGGTTTACGCGGAATCATGGGTGGTGGTACAAACCGTATGAACACTCTTGAAATCAATATGGCAACACAGGGCTTGGCTAATTATGTAATTAAAGCATTCCCTGAAAAAGCAAAAGCTGGTACTTTAAGTGCTGTTGTTGCATACGACAGCCGTTTGAATTCAGATGTTTTTGCAGAAGCAACAGCTTTGATTTTTGCTGCTAACGGTATTAAAGCTTATCTTTTCAGCAGTCTCCGTCCAACTCCTGAACTTTCTTATGCTATCCGTCAATTAGGTGCTCAGACTGGTGTTGTAGTAACAGCTTCACACAACCCAAGAATGTATAATGGTTACAAAGCTTACTGGGATGATGGTGCTCAGGTAATTGAACCTCATGACACAGGAATTATTGCTGAAGTAAACAAAGTTACAGAAGTAAAAACAATGACAAGAGTTGAAGCTATTGCTACAGACAAACTTGTTATTATTGATAAAGAAATTGATGAAAAATACTGGGAAATGTGTAAAGCACAGCTTTTCCGTCCTGAATTAATCAAAGAAAAAGCAAAAGACATTCGTATCGTATATACACCACTCCATGGAACTGGTGCTATGCATGTTGAAAAAGTTCTTGGTGATTTAGGTTTAAATATTATTACTGTTCCAGAACAGAGAGCTCCAGATGGAAACTTCCCAACAGTTGAAAAACCAAATCCTGAAGAAAAACCAGCTTTAACAATGGCAGTTGAACTTGCTAAAAAAGAAAAAGCTGATGGTCTTATGGCTACAGACCCTGATGCAGACCGTTTTGGTACAGCATTCCCTGATAAAGATGGAAACTGGGTACTTTTAAGCGGAAACCAGATGGGTGCAATGCTTATGGAATATGTTCTTCTTTCACGCAAAGAATTGAACAAAATGCCTGCAAATCCAGCTTGTATTAGATCTATTGTAACTTCTCCATTCGGCGATTACATCTGTAAAAAATACGGTGTAACAATGATGGATTGTCTTACAGGTTTCAAATGGATTGCTGCAATCGAAAAGAATTTTGAAGCCGATGGTTCTTATAACTATGTATTTGGTTTGGAAGAATCATACGGATATAAAGTTGAAAAAGAAGTTATGGATAAAGATGGTGTTTCAGCCGCAGCAATGTGTGCAGAAATGATTCTTTACTGGCGTTCACAGGGTAAGAGTCTTCTTGAACATTTGGATGAAATGTATAAAGAATACGGTTACTTTGAAGATCGTGCTATTTCACAGAACTTCCCAGGTATGACTGGTGTAGAAACTATGAAAAATATGATGGCAACTTTAAGAACAAATCCTCCTGCAACTTTAGGTGGAGAAAAAGTTGTTAGAGTACGCGATTTAATGAATGACCCAGATTTACCAAAATCAAATGTACTTCAGTTCTATTTGGAAAGTGGAACAATTGTTTCTGCTCGTCCATCTGGAACAGAACCAAAAATCAAGTTCTACATTAACTCAATGGTACCTGCTGGAAACGGAACTGATGCTTGGTTAGCAGATGCTAAAACTACAGCAGCAAAACTTTGTGACAGCATTAAAGCTGATATTCAGAAAGTAATTGATGCGGCTAAATAAATTTCTTAAAGAATACAAAAAACTTTACCGTTTATATTTCAGCGGTAAAGTTTTTGTTGCCTTCGATACAGAAACCACTTCTTTATCACCATCTACTGGAAGAATTATTGAAATTGGTGCAGTAAAATTTTCAAAAGATGGTGTTATAGGAAGATGGTCAAGTCTTTTTAATCCAGGAACTCCAATTCCCCCTTTTATTTCAGAACTAACTCATATTACAGATTCAATGGTTTGTGACGCGCCTAAAATTGAATCTAAATTACGGGATTTTATCACTTTTGCCGGTGATTCTATTTTAATCGCTCATAATGCTCAGTTTGATTTGAATTTTTATAGTTTTGAATGTGGAAATTCAGGTTTAATCTATCCTAAAAATCAGGTTATTGATACATTACCTTATTCAAGATGGGCATATCCTACAATGGAAAAACATAAGCTTGCTTTTTTAGCAGAGGCGTTAAAATTAAATGCAGGCCAGAATCATCGTGCTTTAGATGATGCTGAAACCTGCATGCAATTATTTGAACGAATTATTAAAGATACTACAAAAGATTATATTTAATTTCTTGGTGCTTTAGCAGGATCTGTAGGCTGTCCATTCTGGAAAACCATAAAAGTAATCTGTGATTTTCCAGTTATTGAATCAATACCTGCAGTTCCTAATTCATCACCAAATACTTTATAATCCCCTTTCTTTACACCAACTGTACCAAGACCTGCATAAACATAAATAGCACCTGTTTTAGACTGTACAAATACAACCTGTCCAAATCCACGGTAAACACCTACATACATTACAGTCCCTTCACGGATACATTTTACAGACTCATTAAGTTGAGCAGAAAGAGTTACACCAGAAGCTTTTCCTTTTACTGTTGTAACTGTAGGATTTTTAACAGGCCAGACTGTTGAAGTATCCGATTCAACTGTTGTACCATAAGTTCTTGTATCTGGAGCTTTTGTTTCAGTTTTAACAGTAGTTTCTGTTGAAGTTGATGTTGTTTTATCAGATGAAGTTGTAGTAGTTGTTACAGCAACAGATGATTTTACTTTTAATTTCTGTCCAACCTTAATAACAGACTCTTTTGTAAGTCCGTTAAGATCTAAAAGATCATTGATTTTCATATCAAATTTACGGGCTATACCATAAAGTGTATCTCCCTTCTGAATTACATAAGTTTGAGTTGAACTTGTAGTCGAGGAAGTTGAAGAAGAAGCTTTATTGTCAGTTCCAGGAATAACTAAAACCTGACCAATTTTGATTATATCTGATTCGGAAAGTTTATTTGCAGCACGAAGTTCTGCAACAGTAACACTGTATTTTCTACTTATTGAATACAATGTATCACCTTTTTCAACTTTATGAGTAGAATCTGCAAAAAGTGAAAATGATGCAATTAATAAAAGTGAAATTAAAACCGGAATTTTCTTTACTGACAATACATTCATATCTTAATTATCGGCAGATTAAATTATAATGTTAGCAGTAAATGAATTAGATTTTTTGTTTTTTTACATCAGGCGATGGAATAATTCATAGACATTAATACCAGAAATTATGTCATTTTTCTTATAATGCTCTAACAGTCCATCACGACCAGAAGTTAAATGTGTTGAAGTAATTCCATGTTTAATAGAAATATCAGCTTCCATTAGAGCTGATAAATGGTCACAAATACGAACCAATCGTCCGTCTACAGGATTATAAACATCAAAATTATATTTACTGTTCAAATCATCCCAGGAAACAACTTTTACATCTCCATCTGTATCCATAATTCTGTTGGAAAATTCATCACTGGTATAAAAGATAATTTCATTTAAATAAAAATCAGCCATTAATGGAACCAATTCTTTATTAACAATTTCATCTTCAATTTTCTTTACGATATTTGGAAGATCATCAGTTGCCTGTTTTACAGGTGAAATAATGTCTCGGGTTACAGATTCTGGAAGATCATGAAAAAGGCCACTAAAAAAATTGTTTACAATTCTTCTGTCGCACATTTTTACATCAGATTCACGGCCAAGCAATAAAGACATAATTGCAACAAAGAAACAATGTCCTAAAACAGAAGTCTGAGGAACACGAGGAGTCTGATTCCATCTTGTCTGAAAACGAAGCTGTTCAATTTTAAGAAGAAAATCAAATTCTTTCTGATGAGTCATAAGTTTCTGTAATCCGACCAAATCCAGATAAGGCTGAATATCTTTTTTTAATTCGTAATCAATATTCTGAAAGCGTTCTTTTTCATTTACAACAGAAAGCATTTCAAGTTCACGAATTGTAGAAAACTTATGTGCAGCATTATAAATATGAACAGATTTTTCAAGAGATTTTGGAATTGAAAAGGTACCGGCTTTTTGACCAATATAAATTGTAAATTTTGAGAATAAATCATCATCATTAATTAAAGTACGATACTGATTTAATACCCATTCATTAAGTCTTAAATATTCCTGCGGAAATTCTTTTTTAAGCATCTGCTGAACAGGAGCCTTAATATCACATAATGCAATCTTTTTGAGTAAATCAAATAAAGATGCATAAATCATCCAGTTCCAGTCTACAGTATGTCCCTGCTCTTCCTCGTATTTTCCAATAATATAGGCAATAACCATCTTTTCGCCGGCTTTATCCATTTCGACCATATCAAAAGGACGAACTAAATCATTCCAGCGCTGAATAGAAAAGCCTTCAAAAATTTTTAATACGAGATTTTTTTCCATATGAATATATTTCCGTTTATTAGTTGCTTAAGCCTTTTTTGTGATCGGCATCCATTTTTTCTTTCCAAACCACAGCTTTTTTCTTAATTTCTTCAGCCTGTTCTGAATTACCAAGAACAATATATAAACGGCGTAAAGCTAAAAGATATTTGATAGCATCCCGCATATCATCAATACGACGGGTAGAAAGTTCATATTTATCGCGATATGCAGTTGCAGTATTATTCAAAAGCTTTGTCATTAAGCGAATATATAAAACAGTAGTTTCATAATGTTCTGCTCTTGGATCAAAATAATCTTTTGAAGCTTCTCTCATATCAATAAGATTTTTTGCTACGGTTGTAAAACGACCTTCAAGTTCAACAAAAGACCATTTCCATTTACTGTTATCACCAAAAGCATCTTTAAGAATACGGATTGAAAAACCAAGTTTGCGGATAATTAAATAGCGTTTATCAATTCCAATATTTTTAATAAGATCATATTTATCTGATAATTCTACATAAGAAATATCAATAATATTGGTAACTGTTTCTTCAAGGTAAATAATAGCTTTATAAAGAATCTTTCTGGCATCATTAAGGGCATCATTATTCTTTACTTCCATAAGTTTTAAAGAAAGACTGTTCTGTGCAATGTAAAGAGAAGCAACATAAATCATATCTTCACAAAGCAAAAGTTTTTTATAGCCTAAATCTACATCTCCCTGATGCATACCGTTAAGCATGGTTTTTTCTTTTTCAAGAGTAACTGTAATTTTATCCTTGTAAGGCTGGATTGCTTCATTAAAATGAAGTCGAGTTTCTTCTGAAATTTTTGCCATTAAAAACCTCCGCTGAATTTTTCAAGCATAGAACGGGCGTGTCCCAAAGATTCTTCTGTCTGCGAATCTCCAGAAAGCATACGGGCAATTTCTGCTACTCTTTCTTCTCCTGTTACTTCATGTACATTAGAAGAAGTAATTCCACCAGAAACTGCTTTTTCAATCTTAATTTGATTATCGGCGTAAACTGCAATACTTGCAAGATGTGTAATACAAAAGATTTGACGATTTTTTGCAAGTTTTTTAATGTGACTTCCAACGGCAACAGCAACTTCACCGCCGATACCTGTATCAATTTCATCAAAAATCATTGTTTCTACAGAATCTGTTTCTGCAAAAATAGTTTTAAGAGCAAGCATAACACGAGAAAGTTCACCACCAGAAGCAATTTTAGCAAGTGGCAGTAAAGGATTTCCAGGATTTGCACTGATTAAGAATTCAATATCATCTTTTCCATAAGGACCGCATTTCTGTTCAAGTTCTGAACCCATCTTGTCTTTTACACTTACTTCAAAATGAGTTCCTTTCATACCAAGATTAGCAAGAATCTGATCAACTTCAAAATTTAATTTTTGAGCAGCAGCAACGCGTTTTTCTGTTAAAGCTCTGGAACGAATTAAAACTTCTTTCTCAAGTTCTTTAATTTCAGCAGAAAGAACTTCCCGTTTTGAATTTCCATTTGTATTTTCTTCAACAAACTGCTGGGCTTCTTCAAAAAACTTAAATACTTCATCTAAAGGTGCATTTACAGAAGAAGCATATTTTTTCTTAAGATTATAAATCATTGAAAGTCTGTCAGAAACTTCCTGAAGACGAGACGGATCAAATACAAGTTTATTTTTATAAGTTTCAAATTCATCAGCAATGTCTGAAATCTCATAAAATGCAGATTCAATTCTTTCATC
The DNA here is from genome assembly GCA_045627625.1 of Treponema sp. GTDB lineage: Bacteria > Spirochaetota > Spirochaetia > Treponematales > Treponemataceae > Treponema_D. The sequence continues at coordinate 48,187 of JAZQOB010000060.1, read as the reverse complement.
CAAAGCAGAAATAGACTTATCCATTTCTGCAATATGAGAAGAATCTCTTCTGATTTTCTTAAGAAGATTTACAACAGAACCTTCAGAAGAATTGAACATATCTGTAATTGCTTCTGCATCAGAATAAATTTTTTCAAAAGAAGTTAAACGAGCCTCTTCTTCTTCTAAAAGAGTATCTTCATTTTTTTTCAATTTTGCGTCTGAAATTTCCTGAACTGCAAAAGTCATCATATCAAGTTTACGAAGTCTTTCACTTTCAGACATAGAATATTCAGCGAGTTGTTTTCGTTTTGAAACTAAAGCAGCATATTTCAAAGTAAATGCATCTACTTCGTTCTGAATACCAGCTCTATTATCAAGGAACTTTCTATGTTCAGTAACTTTCATTAAAGATTGATGTTCATGCTGACCATGAATATCAATGAGAAAAGCTGAAAACTGTGCCAAATCAGTTCTTGTTACTGGTGTATCATTAATCCAGGCACCAGATTTTCCTGTATCACGAATAAAACGACGTAAAAGAACACGATTATTTTCAATTTCGATACCATGAAGATCAAGCCACTCATAAGCATTTCGAGGTTCATCTTCATCGTTTAATTTTCTAATTGCTGCAGGTGGCTTAATAAAAAAAGTACCAGTAACAGAAGCTTCACTTTTTCCATTACGAATCTGACTAACTTCTGCTTTTCCACCTAAAAGAAACGAAAGTGCACCAATTAAAATTGATTTACCGGCACCAGTTTCACCTGATAAAACTGTAAAACCTTTATTAAATTCCAAATAATCTGATTCTATAAGAGCAAAATCTTTAATTGTTAATTCTTCAAGCATGAGGACCTCCAGTCCAATTCAACTTTGAACGCAAAGCATTGTAAAACTTTTCATCCGTACAATTTATAAGTTTTACTTTTTTGCTGAATTTTCTGACTAAAATACAATCCCCAAAACTCAAGTTTACAGGTTCCTGTCCGTCAGAAATAAGAGATATTTCTTTTGTTCTGCAAGGTAGTACTGTAATATTAATTTCTCTTTCTGAACTCAATACAATTGGTCGAGAAGAAAGTGAAAAAGAATTAATTGGTGTCATAACAAATACATCAAGCATAGGATCAATAATTGGTCCACCTGCAGAAGCAGAATAAGCAGTCGATCCTGTTGAACTACTGATTATTACACCATCACCTTTTAAATTGCATAACTTGCAGTTATCTTGTTTTATTTCCAATGAAATTGTTCTTGCTGCATTTTTTGCACTTATAACAACATCATTAAACGCAAACATCTGATTAATTACATGACCATCGCGAGACAATGTACAGCTTAAAAGACTTCTTTCCTGTACAGGAGCTTTATCTTCTAATACCAGCTGCAATTCTTTTTTCCATTGATTTTGATTAACTGATGCTAAAAAACCAAATTCACCCAAATTAACAGAAAATACAGGAATATCCGCATTTACACAGTTTCGAGCAGCATAAAGTACGGTTCCGTCCCCACCTAAAGTAATAACTAAATCAAAACCAGTAATATCCGAATCATCCGAAAAACCATCAAAACTCAAGAATTCAGATTCAATTCCCTGCTTTTTCAAAAATCCAGAGATTTCCTGAGCCAAAGTCATTGAGGATTCTTTACTGATATTAATTATAATTAAAACTCTTTTCATAGCTTAAAAATAACTTATGGTAAAGAAGTTAATACTTTTACTATTTTTGCAGTCTCATTATGAGTTAATCGTGGATACAAAGGAAAATGAGCACATCTTAAAAGTAAAGATTTTGCATGAATACATTTTTCACTTAATTCGTCTTTCAATGCAATAACTGAATCTGCATAAGCATTCTGTACTTCAATATCTTTTTTTGCTGCATATTGCTTTACATCTTTAAACGAACTATTGATAATCAGTGGGAATGAACACATTGTAGAAGCATCATCCAGTTCTCTTGCAAGCATTTTATGTTTACCAATCATAACAGCATGCTGATACATTCCAAATATTTCTTTGCGAACAGTTTCGTTTCTGTTGTATTCTTTCAACTGAACCCATGCTAAAGCAGCATTAATATCTGGAAGTAAATCTGTAACAGGAGCTTCATCAGAAAGTCTTTTCAAAACAATCCATTCTCGTCTTGTTGGAGCAATTAAAACGGCTCCTCCACCAGAAGTTAAAACATCCCGTTCTTCCAGTCCAAGAATAGAAAAAACACCTGCCATTCCTACTCTTTTTCTTTCTACTTCAGTATCATTTTCATCTTTTACTGAATAAAAAGCACCGGCACTCTGAGAAATATCTTCGATTACAGGTATTCCAATCTGAAGGATTTTATTTAAATCAGGAATAATTCCCTGACCTTCATGGAGAACAATTGCTTTTACACCTGGAACTAAACCATCATTAATAATTTCAGCAGACATGAGACCAGTTGCTTCGTCTACATCAAGAACAACAGGTTCATATTCCATCTGTTCCAATACGATATACTGCCAGGCAGGAGCTAAAGCAGAAATAACAACTTTATCACCCCGTTCAAGGCCCAATGCTTTTAATGCATAATTCAACGCAATGGCAGGGCTTCTTAAGGCTACAGCGCCATCACATTTAAAAAATTCTTTAACCTGCTGAATTAATCTTGTATTCAATTCACCTGGACCAATTTTTTCGTCCACCATACAAGTTAATACAGCATCCATTTCTTTTCTGCGGATTGTTGTACTATAAGTCTGTATCATTTTATTTTATTGAGTATCGATAATTTTCTGTAATTCAGAAGCATTGAATAACTTTCTGATATTCAAAACGATAAGGTACTGAGATTCTGTTCTTACAACACCTTCAATATATTCAGAACCGATACCACTGATCATCTGAGGAGGATCTTTTACATCTTCAGATTTTACAGATACTACTCTGGCAATTTTATCAATAATAATACCAATTTTGTTATTATCAATATTTAAGATGATAAAACCACCATCAAAATCAGTTTCATCTTTTGGTAAAGCCTGAATTCTAAAGCGTTTATGTAAGTCAATGATTGGAATAATTTCACCACGAAGGTTAATAATTCCTTCAACATAATATGGAGCATTTGGAATTGATCGAACATTCTGTAAACGAACAATTTCTTTTACATCCATAATATTTACACCATATAACTCTTCTCCAAGCTGGAATGTTACTAATTGAAACATTGACTCTTCGTTAGCCATACCTTACCTCTCTATATATATGAAAGTTATTTAAAACACTACTATTATATAATAATAACTTTAAAATAAGGATTTTGCAACAAAATCAACATACAATTAATCTACTTTAAATAATGTAAAAACCTTTACTGTTGTAATTCCAATATTCTTCAAAATTCCACAGCAACTTTCAATTGTAGCTCCCGTTGTACAGACATCATCTAATAAACACACCTCCTTTGGCAATTCTATTTTATTTTTTTTAAGCTGATTATTAATTACCTCCACTGAAGATGAAGTATAGCCCTTCCCGATTGTATTAATTCGATTTTCCTTATTCAGTTTTTTCTGTTGTTCTTTAGTATTTCGTTCCAGAAGTCTTAAAATTCTATAACCATAAAAATATTCAAGAATATTACACAGTTCATCTATCTGGTCCCACCCTTTTTCAAGAATTTTTCCAGGACGAGGTGGAACCGGGACAATTATCTTTATATTAAAAACTTCAAAGACTTCTTTTAATTTTGATGCAAAAAAATATGACAATGCTCGTAATTCCATAGATTTCCACAAAAACATAAGTTCTTTGTTCCATAATCTATAGGAATACAGACAGAAAATTGAATCAGCACTTGGACAAACCACCTTTTCGCGACATTCAAGACATTGGGATTTTGTTACCAGAAGCTCCTTTCCACAGGTCCTGCAACGGTCAAATAGAAATATCCTTTGTTTACCAAAATATGCATTTCTGCAGTCTTTACATAGATGAAATACACTGCAGATTTTTCCGCAGATAATGCATTCATCTGGACCTAAAAAGATTAAAAACAAAAATTGAAAAATAAACTTAATGTATGAAATTATTATAAAAAATATTTTCTTCATACATATATATATTCAAAGAATAAAAAAAACCGGAAGTTTTTCTCCCGGTTTTATAGATTTTTTTTAGATTAAAGTCCAGAAAGTTCTTTTTTCCAACGGGCAATAGCCTGCAATGCATCCATAGGAGTCATATTATTAAAATCTACTGAAAGGATTTCTGAAATTATAATTTCTTCATCACTAAACAAACCTGGAGTTTTTTGCTGAACAGGTTCAGATTTTATTTCAACTTCAGAGGACATTAAAGGTTTATCAGTTGCCTGAGATTGAATTTCTGAAAGCAAAACATTTGCCCGATCAATAACTTCAATCGGAATGCCTGCTAGTTTTGCAACATGAATACCATAGGAGTTTTCAGTTACACCTTCAATTACTTTACGCATAAATACAACAGAACCTGATTGTTCGGAAATTTCAAGACAAAGTTTTTTTACATCAGGATGTTCCATTCGAGTAAGTTCATGATAGTGAGTGGCAAATAAAGTTTTACACTTAATAGTTTCTATAAGATATTCGGAAACAGCTCTGGCAATTGCAAGACCATCTTCAGTTGAAGTACCTCGACCAACTTCATCCATAATAACAAGAGACTGTTTAGTAGCAGAACGAAGGATATTAGCAGTTTCCATCATTTCTACAAGGAATGTTGATTCACCTTTTGCAAGATTATCCGAAGCCCCAACACGACAGAAAATTCTATCAATAATTCCGATCTTAGCTTTTTTAGCAGGAACATATGAACCAGTTTGAGCCAGCAACGCAATTAAAGCATTTTGTCTCAAATAAGTTGACTTACCGGCCATATTAGGACCTGTAATCAAATCAAAAGATGGAATACCGTCATTATCTGCACTTAAAAGAGAATCATTTGGAACAAATTCTCCGATTGGAAGATGATTTTCTACAACTGGATGACGACCTTCTACAATTTCAAAAACAGTAGAGTTTTCAATTTCAGGTTTTACCCAGTTATGTTCAACGGCTGCATATGCCAATGCTGCTGAAACATCTGCACCTGCAACTTCATCTGCAATCTGTAATAAATAAGGAATATGCTTATGTAAAGAAGTTCTAACTTCAAGAAATAAATCTCTTTCAAGCTGTAAAATCTTTGTAGAAGATTCATTCAGTTCCATTTCTAAAGACTGAAGCTTTTCTGTAGTATATCTGTCCCCATTTACCAAAGCTCTTCGCATAATAAAATGACTCGGAACAGACGAAAGCTTTCCTTTAGAAACTTCAATAAAATAACCAAATGCATTATTGTATTTGATTTTTAAAGTTGAGATTCCAGTTTTTTCTTTTTCTTCTTTTTCGTATTCAGCAAGAACCTGATTAAAATTATCATGAATCTGTCGCCAGTGATCCAGTTCTTCGGACCAGCCCTGCTTAATAATGTTTCCATCAGTTAATGAAGTTGCAGGATCTTCCATAATAGAATTATCAATCAATCCAATAATTTCTTCTGAAGTTTCTGATGACACAAAAGAAAAATCAAAATGATCCAGATAGTTCTTGATCTTTACCCAGGAAATTAAACTGTTTTTTAAGGCCTGTAAATCTTTTGCATGGGCTTTATCCATAGCAACTCTACCGGCAAGTCGTTCAATATCAAGAATTGAAGATAAATCATCTCTGATTTTAGAAAGTAAGCTGCTGTCTTTAAAGAAAGCTGAAACTTTATTCTGTCGTTCTTCAATACCATCTAAATTAGTTAAAGGAAACAGAAGCCAGTTGCGAAGAAGACGAGTACCCATTGCAGTTTTAGAATAATTTACACATTCCAAAAGTGAATACTGAATTGTACCATCCCTCATATTTTCAGTAATTTCAAGATTTCTTCGGGATGAATCATCCATAACAAGATATTCATTATCCTGATAAATCTGAATTGAATTTACATGAGGAATCTGCGTATTTGTAGTTTTATTTAAATAATCCAGCAAAAAGCCTGCAGGAACAATTTCAGGTGCATTTTCTTCTAATCCAAAAGATTTAAGAGAAACAGTGTTAAACTGCTCAAGAAGTTTTTTATAAGAAACCTCATAGGAAAAATCCCAGTCTGGATAATAGGAAACAGAAATCTCATTATGAATTGATAAAACAGCCTGTAAATCTTTATTTTGTTTTAATGAAAGAGGAAGAAGAAATTCTCTTGGAGAAGCTCGGTTCAACTCTTTTGAGAAATTTTCCTGCATTCTAACAGCGTTCCAGGAAGTTGCCTTAAATGAAGAAGTTGTAATATCAATAAAAGCAAAACCAACCTTACCCTTATAAATAGATAATGCAGCAAGGTAATTAGCTTTGTTACCCTCCAGATATTCTTCTTCAACTGCAGTACCAGGTGTAATTATTTCTACAACTTTTCTTTCTGCAATTCCTTTTCCAGGTTTTGGAAGTTCACCTACCTGTTCACAGATAACAATTTTTTTGCCAAGTCTAAGCAATCTGGCAATATAAACTTTTGATGCATGGTAAGGAATACCACACATTGGCTGATTAGCACGATGAGTCAATGTTAGATTTAAAAGACGAGAGACTTCTACGGCATCGTCGTTAAACATTTCGTAGAAGTCACCTAATCTAAAAAATACTACTTCGTTGGGATATTTTTGTTTCACCGACTGGTATTGAACCATCATCGGTGTTAGATTTGTATTTTCTATCATTTTAAGCCTAATTCTTTAATAACATCTTCTGTAACATCTACAGATGGACTATACCAAAGAATAGAATTATTTTCCTGTAAACTTAAAATCATACTGTAACCGCCGCTTTCTGCAACTTTTGCCAGTGTTTTATACAATTTTTTGTAGAAATCATCTGAACGAGAAAGCTGTGTAAGCATAGATTCCAATTCAATATTCTTAGCATTTGTGTATTCAGTTAAGTATTCAGTTTTCTTTGTAAGTTCAGCCTGAACTTTTAATGATTCAGTTGTGTTGCCCTGTTTATCGTAAGCAAGTTTCTGACTCTTGAGCTGACGAAGTTCATCTGTTCTCTTTTTAATTTCTTCCTGGAATTCAGCTTTTTTTGTTTCGTAGTTACGAATCTGTTCAGAATTCTTGTAGAAAGCTGTATAAATTTTTGATGTATCTACTACAGCAAATTTTGTAATCTGCTGAGAGAAACCATTAAAAGAAAACATTGCAAAGATTGAGAATGCTGCAAGCAATAACTTATTCATTTTTTTCATAGAAATAAATCTCCTAAAAAATATATATAATTCAGCAATTATGCTTATTTATTAACAAGATTAAATGACAATACAAACTGGAATGGCTGTTTGTCAAATTTTGGAATGTTGTTTTCAAACTTATAACGGAATGTGAACAACAGGTGCAATGGAAGCTGAGGAATAAGGAATTTCAAACCAGGTCCAAAGCTACAATAGAAGTCATCAAGTTTCAAGCTTGTAAACATACTGCCAATAGTAGGTTTTACAGTAACAACATCGTGGAATAAATCTACACCAAGTACACCAGGAACTACAGGAACACGCAATTCAATATTTGAACTCCACATTGCAAGTCCCTTTAAGCTGGCATTTCTATAAAGTTCAGTCCAACCTCTACCATTAAACATACCATCAATATAAAGTCTGTTGGAATCTGTAATTGTGGAATTTCCTGCTGGAACAAGGATTGTCAAACCTGTGTAAGCTGCAAAGATTCCTTTAAGATTAAAGCTTTCAGAAAGAGGTACATCAAACAAAGTATGATAATATTCAGCTTTTGTATCAGACTTAAGGAAGAATTCTTTTTCAAGTACAGGAATTAAACCATACCATCCGAATCTCTGGCTGGCAAACCAACCTTCTGAAGGATCATAGTTAATATTTCGTCCGTCAAGAGAAGCAGAAGCCCATACAGTATTCATAATACCCCAACGATTTGCAAAAGTTGAAATACTTAAATCTGTTGGAACATTAAGACTTTCATCAAACTGATAATTTGTCAAAGAGTTATTAATACCTGCAGAAGCAGTTAAGATAGCCCAGTCATAGCTCCATCTTCTTGAGATAGCAGTTCCTAAAGAAGCTGACCAGGAAACATATTCCATATAGTTATAATACTGATCCAGATCCAGATCAGGAGAGAAACCGTTTACCTGAGTATAAGCCTTTTTATGAGAGAATGACAAAGACTGTGAGAAAGCAATTGGTTTATTGAAAAGCCAGCCCTGCGAATAAGACAAATCAATTGACTGTTCATTTTTTGAAATATTAACAGAAGCAGAAACTGAGCGGCCTTCACCAAAAAGGTTTGTATTCTGAAGACTTGCATACAATGAAATTGGCAAATCATCAGGATCTGTAATTCCTGAGAAAGTCATACCAAAATTCAAAGTTGTTGTAGACTGTTCTTCAACATTAAATACCAAATCTACTAAATCAGCTTCTGAACCAGACTGCAAATCAGGTGCAACAGCCGAGAAGTACTGAAGGTTATACAAGTTACGAACACCACTGATAACTTTATCTCTAGAGAAAACATCCCCTTCTTCAATAGGAATTTCACGACGGATTACATAATCCTTTGTCTTTGTATTTCCCTTGATAATAATGTTTTCTACATGACTGCGGGAACTTTCGCGAATAGTAATATTGTAAGAAATTTCTTTTTTGTCAGTATCTTTTCTAGGAACTGGATACATACCCATTCCCATATAACCGCTTTCTACATAAACAGACTGAATACCTGTAAGACTTTCTTCAAACTTAACAGAGTTGAAAACATTTCCTGGCTGTAATTTAATACAAGCCATTAATTCTTCTGTAGAGAAAATCTGGTTACCAGTAATTGTTACACCAGTAAATGTATACTGAGAACCTTCTTGAATTACAAAAGTAATTTCAAGTTCATTTCTTCCCTTTTCTTCATTAGGAATACTATTAATTACAACATCTACAAGAGAAACATCTACATAACCTCTTTCGCGGTAGTAGTTCAAGATTGTAAGTTTATCGTATTCAAGAGTACTAGTCTGGAAAGCACCATCTTTCAGCAAACCAACTTCTTTCAACTGAAGACGGCTTTTTAAAGCTCTGTCAGAAACAATTGTATTTCCCTTAAATCCAATTGATTTAATAACAGTGTTATTTCCTTCACTAATATTGAAAGTTACGGCAATACCAGTATCAGTTCTTTCGATTTTATGAGTTACTTTAGAATCTGTATAACCTTTTTCGATGTAATGATCACGAAGAAGGCGTTCATCCATTAAAACTTTACTTTCTACAAAAACATCAGAAGTTTTAATTTTAATAATTTCACGAAGTTCACCATTACGAATCTTCTGATTTCCTAAAAAAGTAATGGAAGAAATTACAGGGCGTTCTACAACAACAAATTTTACAAGAACTGTAGAATCATTTTTAGGATCATGTTCTGCAAAAGGAGTAATATCTTCAAAAATATCAAGAGCATACAATCGGTCTACCATATCGATGTAAACATCTTCTGTAAAATCTTCACCAATAAAAGAACTGGTAACACCGGTCAATTCGGATTTTTTTACATTTTTAAGACCTTCAAACTCAATCTTTGAAATAGGTTTGTTCCAGAACCAATCGCTGTCCTGGGCTGACGCGCCAAAAAGAACTAAGAATGAAACAAATATTACAGAAAATAATCTGCGTCGCATAACAATACTCCTAAGTATTCTTTTTTAATTAAAACTGGAAGTTCCATGAAAGTGACAAAGAATTAGAAGGCACATACTGACCTGCCATTAAAGCTTTTAAGTCAGGAGCCATATTCCATCTGATGTTTGCAATTGGAAGTTCCAGTTCAAGACCAAATTCCGGCTGAAAAAGAAGACCATTTGCTTTTGTCGGATCAACTACATTTCCGTTCTCCAGGGAGAAGTTAAACATAGCATCCACATACAAAGAACTACCAAGGTACTTACCTATATAAACAGTTGAATTATCCAAAAAGTTACCAATTGTTAAATCTTCTTTTGATAATTCACCAGAAGTTCCCATATTAAGGGTATTCTGAATTACATTTGTTCGTATTGAAAATATATCAAAATTCATTACATCTCGCAACTTGTTTTCAATTCCACGAACAACTGTAGACTGGAAGGCATAATCTGCTGAAGAAATCAGGATATCACTAACCTTGTCAGCATCTGCAGTTACAATACTTCCTAAAATACTTAAAATTTCCATTTCTGATTTTGCCGGAATTGCCGAGAATTTTGGACTCAAATCCTGAAGATACTGATTCTCTGCAGAAAGGATAATTGTAACATTCTTACCTGAGTCATCCCGTTCACGAGTTTCGGCACGAAGATTTACAATAGGATTTGTTAAATCCGAAGAATTAAACTTAATATTCCCCTCTTTAATATAGAAGTTTCTGTTCAAATAAGAAACATCACCGGTTTTAATATTCAAAGCACCAACAATCTGATAATCTTCTGATAAAGTATCAATTCTAAGACCAATTTTTGTATCAGGAGCAAATACACAACGAAGCAATGGATTAAAGTTCAGCATTACATGAGTTCCCAATACAACATTAATATCTGTACGGATATAAGTCTGATTTCTTGGCTGCATTTTAGGATTTGAAGCCTCGTTGTTTGACATATTTTTTGCAGCACCAGTTACATCTGAAAGATTTGAAACGATATTAACTTTTTCACCAAAAAGGTTTCCACCAATATCCCAGGTAAAATCTGAATAAGTCATAATAATATTTCCAGCAATTTCACCAGAAACATTTACAAAATCAGTTTTTAATTTAAGAGGAATATATTCACCTTTAATAGTTGTTAATTTTGCTTCAATACTATCAACAATCCATTTATCCAGAATAATTTTTGCAGCAAAAGTAAAACAAGGCTGCTTTTTAATATAGTAAGTATCTTCACGAAGAGTAATTTCGTTATTGGCAGCTGCAATCAAGAGTTTGTCGGTGTACAAGGCATCTGGAAGAACAGTTGGCAAATAAACTTTAGGACTGGTAACAGATAAAGCTCCTCTAAATTCAGGGCTGTCAAAACTTCCACCCAAAACAAGCGAACCTTTTAAAATTCCGCTTTCAACTGTCATATATTCATCTAATCTAAAGTAAGAAAGCATATGTCCAAGATTGATATTGATATTGGACATTTTTATATTTACTGAATTCTGCTTGATTTTTCCTTCAAGATTCAAAGACATAATATCTTCGGAGTTTACGGATCCAAAAAGTTCCCCTGTTGAAGGAATAAAGGTTCCTACAAGTCCAAGATTATCAGAAGAGAACAAAGAGATAATATCTTTTGAGTAAGCTGCAGTAATATCAAAGCCAACTTTCTTCTTAATAAGTTCACCCGAAATCTGTTCCGAAGATAAAGTCACCATAAAGGATTCAGGGAGGAACCTACCTTCTGGAATGTAAGCATCATATATATTAATTGAAATTGGCATAATCAGCTGGGAAACCTGACCTACAGTTGAAACAACAGCAGTAAACTTTCCGTCTATTTTATCTACAGCAAGAGAACCACCAAAATTATCAATATTCATACCGGCGTAACGAACCTTCAGACGATCAACGGAAAGAATTCTATCTTCCAGGAAGAAGGCACCAGAAGCCTGAATTACATCATTACCAAAAAGCATGGAAGCTTTAGTAATATCAATTAAGGCATATGGATGAGCCACAGTACCAGTTACAGAAATCGAAGCAGTAACTTCATTATCATCATTTTGTACAGTCAAATAACGGTTTAAGCTTAAATGATGAATATCAATATTTGTATTTACATAAAGAGAATCCAGAATATCGGCAGAAGAGAATTCTACTCCGTTTGGATTTGAAACAAGAGCATTCAAAGTAATCTGTTCTTCCGAAAGCTGATTCTTAAGGAATACAGACAATTCTGCATTATTGAAAATTTCTTTGTTAAAATTGTAAGTTAAACTTGCATAACCATACATAGCCGAAATTGAATCAGTATAAGAAATAGAATCAATTGTGGCTCCATATTTTGTTCCACTACCAGTAAGCAGCAATTTTGGTTCTTCGGCAAGGCCTTTTTTATTTTCTTTAATTTCCATTCGGGAAACTTTTACATCTGGACCTTTTTCCGGATCATATTCAAAGAATGAATCCATTGATAACAGATAGCTGAACTGTTCAAAAACAATCGGCAGGTTATCAATATATAATTCACCGGCAACATTATTTTTCTTTCCTAAACGAACTTCCGCATTAATACCGTAATCACCAGTTACATTAATTCTATCCTGCATAATTGTTCCGGCAACATGATATGGAATCTGAGAGAAAAGCAAATCAACCATGAAATAACCATCATGAGTATCAGGATTAATATCAAAAGAAGCTTCCAGTCCCAGTGCGTATTTTCCAAAAATCAGGTCAAAACGGTTAATCTGAACAGACTGTTCATTACCGTTGGCAGACGCAAAAAGATACTGATTTTCATTTTCAATATTAGCAACAATTAAATAAGGCACATTATAGGAAACAGATTTTAAATCTGATGAAACATATACATCTCCAGAGAAGAGATATGGTTTTGAAAAGTTTTTTACCCCGTCAACATTTTCTGCAATGTCTTGTGGAACTAACTGCTGAACAATTTCCATAATACTTCCAACAGAAAGACTTACCATTGAAACACTTATCTGTGCATAATTAGAAGTAGTAAGGTAACTTCCGTCAATTTTTACAACACCAGGAACTCCTGAATCTGCAAAAGAATAATCTGAAACTTCCATTTCAAAATCGATGGAATCTTTTTCTGGAATAATTTTTGCCTGTAATGCAGTAAGAGATTTTTCTCCGGCAGAAACCTGGGGTGTAAATAAAGTAAAACCTTTTGGTAATGGTTCAATAAAAACTTCTGTAGAAATCTGCTTTCCATTAGGAAGTGTATATTGTTCAAGATTAATCTGACCACCCAGCTGAAGTGTTGCAAAGGTAAAATCCAGATTGGAATAGAGATCACAATTAGGACCTTTTGCATAGAGAGACTTTACTTTAATGCGCTTGTCGTTTCCACTTAAATTATAACCAACATTAACAGAACCTGGGAAAAGTTTATCTCCTACAAAAATCTTTCCACCTGACGTATAGGTCAATTCCATTGTATTTGGATTAAAATGAGCATCGGCTGTTATTGTAGGACGAATATTCTTCAAGAAGCTTAAACTATTTTTTCCTGAAATATCCTGTACCATGGACAAAACATTAAGATTTTCAGTTTTAATACCACAGGTAATATCCATTGTGTTAAAATCAATTTCTCCATTTGCGTAGAAAGGATTTACGGCCTGAATAGTATGTGCTTCCAGTTTGTTATCCTTGTAAGTTGCAAGAAGATTGATTCTATTAAGTTTATAAGTTCCGTTAGTCCATTCAGTAAGCTTTAAGTTTAAGGTTGAACCTTCTATTCCATCATAAATTGTTCCGGAACAACCAAGATTTCCTGAAATATTCATTCTGGCATCTTTTAAGAAAGCCGACGCATTGCTTTTCAACTGGAATTCAATACATTGCTTTCGTTTTGAATTGGTAACATTAAGATTTTTTACCATTGCTTCTGCACGAACTGATTTATCATCATAGAAGGCATGAACATTTTTAATTGAAATGTCTGCAGGAATAAAACTGATAATCTGATTTATATCAACAGTAGATTCTTTGTTTTCGTCCTGTGGAAATTCAAAATTATTAATAACTTCAAGAGCCTTTGTAATATCAAATACAACACCATCTACCGAAACGGAACGGACAAATTCTTCATAATTTCCTGCAAACAATTCTTTCAGACGGTAGTTTACACGAATTTTTTTGATACCTGCAATTTCGTTTCCTTCTTCATCCTTCAAAGCAATTTTCTTTAATTTAAAACTAGACAAAATTGACGGAGAGAAAGAATCATATGTTAAATATAAACCTGTATTGTCTGTAATAATCTTGCACACTTTAGATGTCATGGCATCAACAGCCCCAGCCAATCTGTTATAAATTGGCTTAACTGCAAATCCTGAGGCAGCAAGAATCAAGAGAAAGATAATTAAAGTGACAATGGCAAATTTAGATAGTTTTTTCATTTGCAGACAATACACCCAATTTTAGCATTAAAATTATACCAAAAAATAGAACAACAATATAGTAAAAAAAGTTAATAATTTTTACTAAAAATTACTGACAAATTGGTGTTTTAAAATTTTTTTGCTATAATATAAAATATGATTTTGAAGAATTTTATTGTTTTTGAAGGCATTGATGGTGCTGGAACTTCTACACAAATTAAACGCATTGTAGAATCCAATCCCCAAAAATATATTGCTACAGCAGAACCTACTAAAGGTGAAACCGGCAAATTTTTAAGAAGAATGCTGGCAGGTGAATTTCATGTTGATGAAAAAACCAATGCATATCTTTTTGCCGCAGATCGCTGTGAACATTTATACGGCAAGGATGGAGTTATCCAAATGCTGAACGAAGGAAAAACTGTTATTTCTGACCGCTACTCTTTTTCCAGCATAGCATACCAGTCTGTAGGCTGTGGAACAGAACTTCCTGAACACTTAAATAAACCATTTCCTCTCCCAGAATATTTATTCTTCTTTGAAATTAATCCAGAAATTTCATTGGGTCGTGTAAATTCCCGAAACGAAAAAAAAGAAATTTACGAAAAAATTGAATGGCAGAATAAAACCGCTGCCCTTTACGAAGCAGTTGTTTCTAAATACGAAAAGGAATGCAAAAACAAAAAATCCGAAGCTTACGGCATGAAGATTATTCGTGTAGATGCAACTAAAAGTATTGAAGAAATCACTGACTTTATCAGTTCAATCTTAAATAAATAGTATGAAATTTGAGTTTTTTAGAATGGATTTAAAAAACTCAAATTTCATACTTATAATTTTCAAAATATAACCGATAAATTGAATGTGAAAAAATCGGTACTCATTTCATTATTATTTTTAATATTTTTTACTCTCCCTCTCGAAAAAAGTAATGCTTATTATGTTACTTACAAAGAAGAATGGTATCGTTTGTATCACATTCATTACCAGCAGTATCCAGATGATTGTATTGAAAACATTTACTGGCTTGAAAAAGCAGCTGCAGCAGATTTTTGCAATCCACAATTTGTAGGTTTTAAAATTACCAGCGAAAAACAGTGGGAAAAATACAGATATCTGTTCCAGATGCACATTAACTTAAAACTTATTGAACAGCACTTAAGACTGGGCCGATTGTATGATAAAAAAGAAATTTATTTTTATGATGCGGCTTACAGAGATGAATATATCAGTCGATTGGGAAAAGCCTTAAGCTGTTATCAGTCAGGATTATACTACTGGCAGGAAGCTAAAGTCTGGTTTGAAAAAGCCAATGCACCATCCTTCAATTTTCTCTTTATTACCGACAAACAGAATTGGGAAGATGAACGGGAAAGAATCATGACAGGTGAATTAAACTACGAAAAAATGCTGAAAAGAGAAATTTCTCGAGTAGAAAAAAACCTGGAAGAACTTAACCAAATGGACGAAAAGTATTAATATGTTGTCATGGCTTTAGACACATTTAATATTACTTATCCAGCAATCTTTGCAGGAACTGAAAAATCAAACATTAATTTCTTAAAAGGAACTCCAGATTTAACTTCTGTTTTTGAACCAGGTCGTACAGAAGGCAAAAAGCGTCTCTTTGTTACAGATGCAACAGTTGCCAGTCTTGAATGTATGACTGATTTTATCTCTAAATTCGATGATGATAAATGCGGAAACGACAGACTTATTATTTTAGGCTCTGGTGAACCTTATAAAACTCTTGAAAGTGTTATGAGAATTGTTTCAACTGCGGTTGATTCAGAATTCTCCCGGAAAGATATTTTTGTTGGAATTGGTGGCGGTGTAATCTGTGATATTACAGCTTTTGCTGCGTCCCTTTTTAAACGAGGAGCTTCAGTTCAGTTTGTACCAACTACATTGCTTGCAATGGTAGATGCTTCTATCGGTGGTAAATGTGGCTGTGATTTTGATAACTACAAAAACATGATTGGAACTTTCTTCCCTGCTACAGATTTGTACTACTGGCCAGAATTTGTTCAGTACCTTCCACAGAATCAGTTCTCATCAGGACTTGCAGAAGCTTTCAAAACTGCAGTTTTATTTGATAAAGAATTATTTGATCTTTTCAAGAATGAAGCTGAAAAAATCAATGCCCGTGATAAAGACATTTTGGATTTGATTATCAGAAAATGTGTAAGAGCTAAAGCTTCGATTGTTGAACAGGATTTTACAGAACAAAATATCCGTGCAAAGTTGAATTTAGGACATACTTTTGGACATGCTTTTGAAACAATTGCAGGACTTGGTATCGTTACCCATGGTGAAGCTGTTGCCTGGGGAATTTCAAGAGCAGTTGCAGTCAGCTGTAACAAGGGATACTGTTTCGAAGCTTTTGTTAATGAAATTAATTCGATTATCGAAATGTATAACTGGGAAACACAGCCAGTTCCTTCTGAAGTTAGAGGTGGAGGAATTGGAGAAAGATTTATCAATGTTATGCGAAACGATAAAAAGAACATTGGTTCTAAAATCCGTCTGATTATTCCAAAAGCTGTTGAAGATGTTGTAATCGAAGAAGTTGAAGAAATTGATATTCTTTCTGTATTAAAATAAATTAATTGAATTATGACTGATTTAGAAAAAGAACATTATTTTGACTGGGCTGCTACTAGTCCCTGTGATGAAGATATATTTACTTCCTCTGCTCAAGAAACTTTTTTAGCCTGGGGAAATCCATCCAGTTCTCACAATGTTGGAAAAAAAGCAAAGTTTTTGTTTGATGAAGCAAGAGCTAAAGCTGCAAAAGCCTTAAATGTAAAACCCGAAACAATTTATTTTACTTCAGGGGGAACTGAAAGTGATCACATTCCTCTTTTAGCAGTTATGTCAAAACCTGTAAAAGGTACTGTCTTAATCAGTTCTATTGAACATCCTGCTTTACGGGAACAGGCAGATTCCATGAAAAAATGTGGATGGAAAGTTGTTTCTATTCCAGCCGATAAAAACGGAATTATTCAGCCTGAAACAGTAAAAAATCTTCTTACTCCAGATACAATGATTGTTTGTATTATGGCAGTAAATAACGAGACTGGTGCTATTCAGCCTGTTAAAGAAATTGCAGATGTAATTACAGAATTTGGAAAAGGTCATAGAAAGCCAAAATTCCATGTAGACTGTGTTCAGGCAGCAGGAAAAATCCCATTAAACATTGGATATCCAGGAATTGATAGTGCCGCTTTCAGTTCTCATAAAATCTGTGGACCTAGAGGAATTGGTATTTTATATCTTAAAGATGCAATTGATCCATTTTTGAAAGGTGGTGGACAGGAAAAAGGAATCAGAAGTGGAACAGAAAACACTTTTGGTGCAATAGCTTTTTCTAAATGTCTTGAACGATACATTATTAAAGACGAAAATCCACAGGCAATGGAAAACTATAAGACTCAAATCGAAACTACAAATGAATTTGTTCTTGAACTTTCAAAAATACCTTCCTGTACCATTGTTCCTGAAGGCCGCTTAGAAAACTCCAGTTTGTATTCACCTTATGTTGTTCAGGCAGCTTTTAAGAATATTCCAGGAAATGTCATGCTCAGAGCATTGGATGCAAAAGGATTTTATATTTCTACAGGAAGTGCCTGCTCTTCTAAAAAAGCAAGCCGACCAATTCTTGAAGCAATGGGAATTCAAAAAGATATTCGTGAAACCGCTGTAAGATTCAGTTTTGGTCCTCACACTAAAAAAGAAGCAATTTTGGAATTGCTGAATGCTGTAAAAGATATTAACAAAACTTTTAACAATTAATTTTAAAGCTTTAGTTTGAATCTTCTTGAAAATCTTAGAAAATTATGATATTTTTTACAAGATTAAAGAATATTTAATTGGTCTAACATCTTCAGGGAAGGTTCTTCATCTTATCAGAACATTTTCTGAATTTTTATATTCGTTATTAAGGAGCCTTTTATGGGAGCACGTGGAGAACTTTTTACTACTCAAATCTATTTGGACAATCGTTCATACTTTTTCAATGTTAAAGAAAACCGCACAGGAGATGTATTTCTTCAGATTGTAGAAAGCAAAAACCGTGATGGTGCTGAAGCTGACCGTCATCAGATTGCAATTTTTGCAGATGATATGCAGAAATTCTTGCAGGGACTTGAAAAATCATTGGAATTTGTAGAAAAAGATCAGAAAGCTAAAAAGAAGGCTGCTAAAGAAAAGAGAGCTGCTAAAGATGCTAAATATTCGAAAGGCGGCGACAAAAAAGTTTACAGAATGAAATCTGCAAACGGTGAAAAATCAGATGATGGTATTAAACGCACAGGAAGAATCCATGTTGTAAGCAAAAAACCAGCAACTGATTCAGAAACAACAACAGAATAATTTACTGAATATTAATATTTGAATGAAAGCCGTTGAATTGGAGAAGGTCCGATTTGACGGCATATTTTTTTATGCTCCGGTGTTGGATATCCTTTATGTTTGGCATATCCATATTCAGGATATTTCTTATCCATTTCCAGCATTAATCTATCACGACAGGTTTTAGCAAGAATTGAAGCAGCCATTACTTCGGGATATTTTCCGTCGGCTTTAGGTTCTGCCCTGCACACAATATTTACATCAGGACATTTAGTTCCATCTGTAATCCCCTGAATTTCAAAATTCACTGTTTTATAAGTATTTTTTACCCATTCCGGATATTTTTCCATGAGAGAGTCAAATGCAAGTTTCATTGCAAGCATACTGGCTTGAAGAATGTTGATTTCATCAATTTTTTTATGATCTACCAGAGCAATTCCCCATAAAGCTTTTTCTTTAATGATTTTTTCTGCAAGCTCTCTTTTATTTTCGGAAAGTTTTTTTGAGTCGTTCAAGATTTCAATTGGAAAATCAGGAGGAAGAATTACTGCGGCGGCACTTACAGGACCTGCTAAAGGCCCTCTACCCGCTTCATCAAATCCAACTGTTAAAATATTAGAATCCATTACTCTCGTTATTCTCTTCTTTTAGTTCAGACTTTTCATCCAGGTAAATTGGAGAACCTTTATTTAAAGAATCCAGTTCAGCCTTAAAGAAAGAGTTAGATACAGAACCTTTTGAATTAATAAATTCTGCAATTCTTCCCATAACCCCAGAAACCTTAAAGGAGTTATTATTCAACTGACAGCTGCTGTCTGTAAAGGCAAAAATTACAGAAGTTGGAGCAGTTACATTAATATTTGACTTTGTTATAGTAATCTTCGATTTTACACCAGAAATAAATGAACCGTAATTTTCTGCAGTAACAGAGGAAATTGTATCTTTAATATTTACAATAGACTGGTAAGAATCAATAACAGTTCCATTCTGACCAAAAATAGTAACTATCTGACAATTTGAAAGATTTAAAACAGAATTATCCAATTTTAATACAGGAACAATTCTTTTTTGTGAATAAGGATTTTCACAAACCATAGAAAGATTACAATCCATTAAATCAAGAGAAGAATTTTTTACAGTTAAAGTTGAGTTAGGCTGGAAAATCAGTTCTCCTTCTTCTTCACACTTAAGTTCACAGTTAGTCTCTAAAGCAAGCTGTCCTTTTACATGAACAGGACCCATAATTCTTACTTTGGCAAATCGACCATTATTAATAACTTCAAGACAGGATTCAAAAGTTGCAAAAGGATTAAGTCTTGATCCATCAGCAAAATTTTTATCAGCAACTTCATCAACATAATAATTATATTGATCAATAACAGCTTTATATTCAGAGACAATACTTATGTTTCTTCCGTTTTTAGCATAGGCACGAATAACATAAAAAACAGCCCCTTCATCAGAAGGTTCAAGAATAATTTCAGTTTTATTTGTTCCAGCAGGTGTAAAATCCTGCATCTGAACAGTTATAGTGCTTAAGCCAGAAGGAGTAAAGTTTTCAAAATCTTCTGGTAAAATGTAAGGCTTACTTACAGCAACATAAAGTTCAGTTCCTTTTTCGCTGGTAACAGTTACTTTATTTTTTAATCTTGAATAAAAAGCCGATTCCGATGAATATTCAGGTTGTCCTGGCATTCTTTTTTTAATCTGATAAGTTCTGGAGATTTTTCCCTGATAAACAGAATTAGCAAAAACGCCCATCTCCAGATATCCGTTAATATTATCACCAAAGAATGTATCAACACCAACTTCTTTATAAAGCTGTCTGTAATCCTGTAAAGTTTCGTTATAAAGACTAAGAGAATAGGAGGAATCTCCATTAAGAGAATAAATTAATCCACCATTTTCTTCAGTTTTTACCTGTAATTCTGGTTTTGGTGGAAGTATAAATTTTTCGATAGGATTTCCAGCATTAAAATTTACGCTCTGCCAGTAAACGACATGAGGAACAGAACGGTCTAATTCAACACTCTTATCGTAAGGCTGCCAGTAATTATTATCAATTCTGTAAATATAACTGGAATTAAGGAAATTAATTTTTGTCCAATCTTGAATTTCAAAAGGAACAGATCGCTTAGAAAAAAGTCCGGCATTTACAGGATAAATATTGATAATGAATCGCCATTTTTTTCCACGAACAGAATCAAAAACAGTACATGGAAGCTGACGAACAAGAACACTTTTTTCAGAAATTACAATATCACGACCTGTAACATAGGATTCGCGAACATCATCAAAAGTATATTTTAAGCTGGATGGAATAGAGATTTTTGATCCGCATGTATAATTCAACACTCCGGAATCAAAAAAGCTGGTTATAAATTCCCCATAGTCAAAAGCGTAAGAAGCTTCTGGAATAACTGTATAATTTACAGAAGTTTCAGTTTTTGAACCTTCAATTCTTGCAATTCGTAAATCAACATTTCCTGCAACATCAAGTAAAACAGGACCATCATAGGCAAATCCAAAGGCTTCAGGATCAGAACCATTTAATGAATAATAGTATTCTGCATCATCGTAAGTGGTATCAATAACAAGCATTTGCTTATTTGACCAGGTTCCAGGAACAGGGCTTATAAGTTTAATGCCATCCTGTGCAAAAAGAGCAAAAATTGAGACCAGAAAAATTGATAAAGCAGATACTATTTTTTTCATAAGCTATAATCCAAGAAAGGGATCCAGAACATCTTTTAATTCAGGATCTACATCATAATAATATTTCTGAAGTTCTTCTTTAGAAAGACCTACAAGTTCATGACTCATATAATGAATCCAACGGTTTTCTTCAGGTTTTGTAATTTCAAATTTTCGGCAATAATAATCTGGCTGAATTGGAAGCTGTTTTTCATAATATGTAAAATATTTGTAATCATGAACAACAACTTTAATATCATCTCTAGGAATTCCACGAGAATTCATAAGTGTTTCAACAAGGAAATTAATTGTTCTTCCGGAATCAAAAATATCATCAATCAAAAGAATTTTATCTCCAGCACGAAGATTTTCAGGTGGATAAGTCCATCCATCAATAAATACCTGAGAATGCTGTGAAATATCGGTATATGAACGGGCTACAACTCCTGCATACAAAACTGGATGAAATTTTTCCCTTTTGCTAAGAATCTTAAAATATTCACTGATAACATTTGCCATGTAAGCACCGCCTCTAAGAGAACAGT
Organism: Treponema sp.; assembly: GCA_045627625.1. Taxonomy (GTDB): domain Bacteria; phylum Spirochaetota; class Spirochaetia; order Treponematales; family Treponemataceae; genus Treponema_D. The sequence goes on along the minus strand of JAZQOB010000060.1, from coordinate 26,449 downwards.
AAATTACATCAGGGATAAAACCATCTTTATAAATTTTATTTGCCATTTTAAGTGCATCGTTACGAACAGTTTCGTATGGTAAAAATTCTTTAATCATTTATAATTCCTCTTTATATATACTATAATTGATAAATCTCATATTTACAATTATTAAACAAAGCTTACAATTCTGGAACAAAGTTTTTCCAGATCAGCTTTATTATGACTGATAATTATTCCTGACAATTTTGTTTCTTCAATAATTTTTTTTGTATAATCAATAAGCCTGGAATAATTATCTTCATCCTGGAAAACAAAGGGTTCATCCAGTAACAATAACTGACAGGGATAAGATAAAGCTCTTGCTAATGATAGTCTTTGCTGCTGGCCACCGCTTAATTTTTTTGCTTTTTCTTTAATTTTATCTGAAAGATTTACTTCAGAAAGAACTGTTCTAATTATCTCATCTGCAGTTTTCTTATCCATTTTATTTTTTAACCCAAGATAAAGATTTTTGTATACCGTTTGAGATGGCATTAATGCAGGATTTTGAAAACATACAGAAATATTTTTTCCAAATGGAAAATCGATTTGACCGCTGGTGTTGTAATCTTTTTCTTCAATCAGACAATCACAAAGCTTTTTAATTAAAGAAGATTTACCGCTTCCACTGGGAGAAAATATACCGACAATTTCGCCTTCCCTAATTGTCAGATTAAAATCTTTGATTAAGGGATTTCCGTTTACATAAAGATTAAATGCATTAATATTCAGAAGAATTTTATTATTCATTAGAAATCCTCCTGCAAAGTTCTGTAAAAAGCAATTCAAGAATAAAACTGAAGGCAACCAGTAAAATTGTATAAGCCATAACACTTGTAGTTTCAAGATGAAGCTGGCTTTTCTGGATTAAAACTCCAACACCTTTTCCAGGCAAACTTAAAACTTCACCAGCTACAACTACTTTCCAGCACATGCCGAATACACTTACAGCACCGCTCCAGAAAAAAGGTTTCAATTCAGGTAATTCAATAAATATAAATTTCTGAAAACCTGTATAATCAAAAACTTTTGCAACATTCAATAATTCTGTATTTTTTTTGTCTCCCCCATTAATAATTGAAGTTATCATTACAGGAAGGCACATTAAAACTGTAACGGCAACAGGAACAGTACTTGATTTTAACCAGAACATGACAATAAGAATAACAGAAATTACTGGAGTAACTCGAATAACAGCCAGCGGAATCTTGAAAAAATCCTTTACGAAAGAATTTTTACTGCAGAAAATTCCAATTAAAAACCCTGAAACAATTGTAATCAAAAAAGAATAAAGTACTCTTAAAAAAGTAAAAAGAATATTGCTCCAGAAAACAGAAGAAAGTAGAAAATCAAAAATCTGAATTAAAACATCTTCAGGTCTAGGAATAATCAATACAGAATCAACCTTTTGGGCAAAAATCCACCAGATAAGCAGAATTGTTATTAGAGAAAGTAAATATGGAACTGTTTTGAATAATTTATCGATAGTAGAATTCTTCATCAGGCAACTGACCACCAATTGCTTCTGGAGCAAAATCCAGGAAAATTGAAAGTAAATCTTCCATTGATTTTTTTGCCATAGAGGCTCTTTCAAAAGTATAGTTAGCATTTGGAATTGCTTTTGAAACAATAACCGGGTCCAAACCTAAATCGTATTTCTGGCAAAGTTTTCCGCTTTGCATTGGATGATTAATTGTCCATTCAACTGCGGCTGCATAATCTGAAAGAAACTGTTCAAGCAAAAGAGGATTTTTTACAGCAAAATCTTTTCTTACAACCATTACAGAAAGAGGATAGATTTTTCCTTCACCTTCCAGAGATTCATATTCAGATTGAAGATCCACCGCTGTAATAATATCTGGACATTTTGTTTTTGCAATTGTTGAAAAAGGTTCAGGTACTACTGCATATTTGATTTTATCGTTAATAAGATAAGCAGCTAACTGATTATTAGGAATGGAAAAATCTAAGGTGATTCCATTTGAAGAATTAATTGACAAACCATTCTGTTTAATCAGATATGAAAACATATATTCCGGAGTTGCACCCTGACCGGCAACATATACTTTTTTGCCTTTTAAATCTGTAAGCTTTTTAATGTTCTTATTTTTTGTAATAAGAGTAAGATTTCCGTTTCCTGTTACTGCACAACAGATAATCATTTTATTGGAAGCCTTGTAAACTTTTGCAGCAGCATTTACAGGCAAAAATCCAATATCTATTTCCTGTTTAATCATCTTTGGAATCAAAGCAGTAGGATCTGCAAAAACTTCAAAATCATAGGAACTGTTTTTTTTATTCATTAAATATGCAGAAGGAATACATGTTGGTCCATTTAAAACTCCAACTTTAATTTCTGCAGTTTTTTCCTTACCGAATAAAGAGAAACTTAAAACTAATACAAATAATGAACAAATTATTTTTTTCATAAAATTTCCTTACTGGATTCTAACAGGTTCAGCTACTTTTACTGACAAAGATTCTTTATCCAAAAGTTTTACAGATAAATTGTTATCCTCATAAGTAATAGAAGCTATATTATATGAATCCCCTTTATTCAATAAAATTTCCATTGCAAGAGGATCTTCAATTGCTTTTCTGATTAAGCGTTTCATTGGTCTGGCTCCCATTGCAGGATTATAACCATTATCAATAAGATAGTTCTTTGCTTCTTCAGAAATATTGAAAATAATATTTTTATCAGAAAGTCTTTCTTTAAGTTCATTAAGCTGAATATCAAGAATCTTTGAAACTTCATCTTTTGTAAGTGCATTGAATACAATTACATCATCAATACGATTCAATAATTCAGGATTCATAATTTTTTTAAGTTCATTCATTGCCCCAGCTTTAATATCAGCAAAAGAAAGAACACCTTCACTTCCACCAAAACCAACTCGGCCTTCATTAGTAATCTGACGAGCACCTGCATTACTTGTCATAATAATAACAGTATTTCTAAAGTTTACTGTATGACCAAGATTATCGCTTAATTCACCTTCTTCTAAAAGCTGAAGAAGAAGATTGAAAACATCTGGATGCGCCTTTTCAATTTCATCAAGCAAAACAACTGAATATGGATTTCGACGGATTTTTTCTGTAAGAACACCACCTTCTTCATAACCAACATAACCAGGAGGAGCTCCAACAAGTCGGCTGGCATTATGTTTTTCCATATAGTCAGACATATCAATACGAATAAGAGCTTCCTCTGTACCAAACAGATATTTTGCAAGAGCTTTTGCCAGCTGAGTTTTACCAACACCTGTAGGTCCCAGGAACATAAAAGATCCAACTGGATGTTTTGGAGAAGAAATACCAGCTCTGCTTCTTCGGATTGCACCAGAAATAATACTAACAGCATCATTCTGTCCGATTACAGTATTATGAAGTTCTTTTTCCATATTTATGATTCTTTCGGTTTCGGAAGAAGTCATCTGTTCAACAGGAATACCTGTCATTTCGCTTAAAATATGTTCAATATCCCGGGAAGAAACAATTTTAAGAGGATTTGCTCCATTTTTCTCCCATAAATCGGTATAAAGAGTAAGTTTTCGTTTTAAATCAATAACTTTATCTCTGATTACAGCAGCATTTTCATAGTCCTGATTTTGAACAAGATTTTTCTTTTCCAGTTCCAGCTGTTTTTTCTGAGATTCCAGTTCTGCAAGTTCAGCAGGCTTCTGTTCTTCCTGAATTTTCTTAGCAGCCCCTGCTTCATCAAGAATATCAATTGCCTTGTCTGGAAGAACTTTTTCAGGAAGATATCTTTTTGAAAGTTTAATGATTGAAGGAATTACATCTTCGGCATAAGTAACACCATGATATTTTTCGTATTTTCCCTTTACCCCTTCAAGAATTTTTACAGATTCTTCTTCAGTAGGTTCGTTTACTTTAATTACCTGGAAGCGTCTTTCTAATGCAGAATCTTTTTCAATATGTTTTGTATATTCTTTAGTTGTAGTTGCACCAATAATCTGAATTTCGCCTCTGGATAAAGCTGGTTTTATAATATTTGATGCATCCATAGTGCCTTCGTTTCCACCAGCACCAATCATTACATGAAGTTCATCAATAAAAAGAATGATATCCTTGTTTTCCTGAAGTTCATTCAGCATTTTTTTCATTCTTTCTTCAAATTCACCTCGATATTTTGTTCCAGCAACAATTGCCGCAAGATCAAGAGAAAGGATTTTTTTCTTTAAAAGATCAGAAGGTACAGTTCCTGCAGCAATACGCAAAGCCAATCCTTCAACAATTGCAGTTTTTCCAACTCCAGGTTCTCCTGTCAAAACAGGATTATTCTTAGTTCTGCGGGAAAGAATCTGAATCATTCGCTGAATTTCTTTTTCTCGTCCTACTACAGGATCACATTTATTTTCTCTGGCAAGCTTTGTTAAATCACGGCTATATTCCGAAAGGAAGGATTTTTTCTCCTTCTGAACATTCTGATCTTCCTGCTGCTGATTCTTTTTGTCATCAAACATGCTGAATAAACCAAGGCCACCATCTTCTGTAAAAAGACTTTTGAAAACTGAATCAACAAGATTTTCTGCTCTTTCCTGATTAATTGAAGAAGATTCTTCCTTCTGTAATTCAGAAACAATATAGCGAACATCAGAGATTGAATAATCAGAAGCAGCAAAATATCTGGAAGTTAAACTGCCTTCTTCACGAATAGCGGCAAGAAGAATATGTTCAGTACCAATATAATCATTTTTAATGGCACCAGATTCAATATCAGCAATATCCAGCAACTGCTGATATCTTCTGCCTGCAGGAATAGTATCTAAAGTTGGAGTTTTTGGTTCATCCATAAAGAATTTTTCAATAAAAAGATGAAGTTCTTCTGGAGAAAGCATAAGTTTATCAAATACTTTGTAGGCAATTCCGTCCTGACTTTTGATAATAGCTAAAATTACATGCTCCGGTAAAAGCTGTCGGCTGCCAAGTTTTCTTGCTTCGTCTTGAGCAAGTACGCCGATAATTTGTTTTGCACGGGGAGAAAAAGTTTTCATGATAACTCCAAAATAAAATTCTGTCTCTTAATTATCGGCAGAAATTGGAGTAATCATCATTGAAAATTTAGGATTTACGCAATATATCAAGAGGCTTTTCTTTTCCCGCTTTGATCGAAGGAATTATTGAAACCAGAACAGAAAGAACAACAGTCAGTAAGCCAATTGCAAATACAACTCCATAATTAATTGATACAGAATAATTCTGAATGTAATATTCAGGATCAAGAATCTTAATCAAAGCCTGAGAATCTAAAGGAATGCCTTTTAAATTGTTAATAATTTTGTAAAGCCAATTGATTAAAGCTTCAAGACCGGTAATAAGTTTTGGGAAAATACATGCAAAAATAATTCCTATAGGAAGTCCTAATAAAACTCCAGAAAGTCCACAAGCCCCACCAGTAAGTAAAAAAGACAATGTAATCGACGAAGGCTTTGCACCAATACTTTTTAAGATTGCAATTTCTTTTTGTCTTTCCATAACAAGCATTACAATTGCGGAAGTAACATTTACAGAGGCTACCAGCACAATCAAAAGCATAATAAAAATCAACATGACTTTTGTGGATGAAAAATTCTGAAATTCTGATTCGTGAACCTGATCCCAGCGATAAAAATTTGCAATTCTTCCATTCTCTGACTGCAGATGTCGCTGAATACGGGCAAGAGATGGACCAAACGCATCTGGAGTTTCCATCATAATTGTATAAGATGCATTTGATAAAGATAAGGAAGAATAAGCGGTTTCAATTGGAACAAAAACCCATAAAGAGTCCAGTTCCTGATATCCAGAAGTAACAATTGCTGCAACCTTAAAAGAAGTTAGTTTTGGAGCAATATTCCCATTAAAAGTTCTGGTTGTAATTACTCTGAATGTATCTCCCTCATGTAGTTTTAAAGTTTCTGCAAGTTTTTTACAGATGACAGCTTTCTTATCTTTTGAATCCTCTTCATAAGCGGCAAAAGAACCTTCTTCAACCTGAAAAAGCTGGGAAAATGCTTTATTTGCAGAAAAAATATCCTTTTGCATTCCCCTGATTTGAATTCCTGTTCTATAATCTTTACCTGAAGCTAAAGCTGAAATTTCTACCTGAGGATATGCATTTAAAATTTCATCATATTCACTGGTGTAAGAAGCTGCATAATTCATAAATTTATCTGCAGTTGCAACTTCATCTATAGCAGAAGCAACATAAGCCTGCAGATGACTTGTAGAAAGACCAATCAATCGTTCGGTCATAGCTTCTATCATTCCTGTACTTATAGAAACAACTACAATCAAAGGAACAAGACTTAAACCAATACAGGTTATTGCCCCTATTAATGAGGAACGGGCAGAAGATTTTTTTTCTGCTTTTGGGAAAATTAAACTACCGGCAAATTTTACAGAAGCTTTAAATGACATTATTTAACTTTCTCCATATCAAGTTTTTCCAATTTGCCATTTTTGATTGTATAGCAGATATCCCCTTTAGCAGCAATTTTCATATCATGAGTAACAAGTACCAGAGTTTTATTGTATTTTTCAACCATAGAGAATAATAAATCACCAATCATTACTGCATTTGCCGGATCCAGGTTTCCAGTTGGTTCGTCAGCAAGAATAATAGATGGATTGTTTATCAAAGAACGGGCAACTGCAACTCTCTGTCGTTCACCACCAGAAAGTTGATTTGGAAGATGATTCTGACGGTCCACAATGCCTACATCACTTAAAATCTGTCTTGCTTTTTCTTCAGCTTCTTTTTTATTCATTCCAGCAATGTAAGCAGGCATATAAACATTTTCCAAGGCAGTAAAATCTTTTAGCAAATGATGAAACTGAAAAATCAAACCAATAAAACAAGAACGATATTCAGCCATCTGCTTTTCATTCAATTTTTCAATATTATAATTTCCAGCTCTAACAGTTCCACTTGTAATCTGATCAATTCCACCAAGAATATTTAAGAGAGTACTTTTTCCACTTCCACTTTCGCCAACAATAACAATTTTTTTGCCTTCTTCAATTGTTAAATCTAAATCTTTTAGAATTGTAAGTTTTTCACTGTCAGTAACATAAGTTTTTTCGAGACCTGAAATTTCAATAATATTATTCATAGTGAAGAACCTCCGCAACGGTCAATTTCAAAATATTTTTACTTGCTGCCCAGCTGGCGAGCAAAGGAGAAATGATTCCAAACATAACAATCATTATAGTTTCTGACAGGAACACTCTTGCTGGAATTCGTGCATATAAAGCATAGGCAGAGTTTTCTGAAACAAAAATAAGATTTTCAGGATTAATCAAAGCGGTAAAAAAGTATTGAAGTCCATACAAAACTGAAGAGGCACCACTAAATACCAGTTCGGAATTAATACTGATTAAAAGTCCCAGAACTAATCCAAAGAACGAACCAATTAAACCTGTACGAAGTCCACGAACAATAAAAATCATTTTAATATCCGAAGCAGAAGCTCCAATTGCAGACAGAACTGATATTTCACTTCTTCTCTCAAATACAAGTCTTCTCATGCCATTAAAAATATTAATTCCAACTACAACAAAGATTAAGGCAACCAGCAAAAGAAGCATATTCTTTTCCATTTTTAAGGTTCCAAAAAAGCTCTTGTTATAATCCCTCCAGCTTGAAATTTCAGCCTCTGGAAACTGCTTTTCTAAAGCCGACACAACCTGTAAATCATTATTGGAGTTTTTAAGTTTAAGACCGTAAGTGCGTTCTGCTCCTTCACCAAAATATTCAATTCCATCCGAAATATTTATAAAGGCAAAAGATTCGTTAATTACAGAATAGCCGGAACGGAAAATTCCTGTAACGGTAAACAATCTGTCAGTAGAAAATAAGGCAACATCATCACCGCCACTCAATACAAACAGATTTACCAGGTCTCCTACTCTAACTCCAATTTTTCTTGCCAGAGTTGAACCTAAAACAATAGAGTTTTTTCCTGTCAAATTAAAACTGCCAGAACGGAATACCATTTCTTTTTTGAAACCTTCATCAAACTCATATACAGAAGGATCAATAGCACGAATTAAAGCAGGACTTTCTTTACCGTTATTTCCTGCCATCAAAGTCTGGGCATCATAAAATGGCACCTGATAAATTACATTTTTATTGTTATCACAAAAATCATTCAGATTCATTTCTTCAGAAACAGATAAATCTGTAATTCTGATATGGTAAGAAGACAGTTCCAGAATTGAATCAATAAAAGTCATCTGAAAACCATTCATAATACTCATTACAACAATAAGAGTCATTACTCCAAAACAGATTCCCAGGGAAGCAAGTTTTGAAGTTACTGCTGAACGACCTTTTCGATCAACTTTGGAAAAACGCTTGGAAATAAAAGAAATCCATTTAATTTTGGAAATGAGGCCAGAACTATTATTCATATTCATTTTCCCTTAATACCATATCACCAATATAGTACACATCTTTGATTTTCTTATAATTTTTATAGGTTGTACGAACAGACATTTCATCATCAAAATAAATAGAAGTTTCGTAATCACTATTGGAAGTATAAACTGTTTTTATTTTTAATTCAGAATTTTCGTAATATTCATAATCAGGAGTCTGTCCCTCATTTTTGTATTTATATCTACTTTCTTTTGTTAGCGAAGTAGAATTTTTAAATTCAGTTTCAGCTTCTAAAACAATCCGCTTTTGAGAATCATACTGCCAGAACTGGAACTTAACTGGAGTTTTAGATTTTGTTTTTGAATTGATTTTAAATTCTTCAAAACGAGTAAGCAAAGCCTCTGAATCATAAAAATATTTTTCTTCAGAAGTTCCTGTTGCTACAGTTTTTTCTGCAGGAACAACTGAATCATCCATATATGAATAGGTTTCTAAAGAAGTACGGATATTTTCTTTTTCTGAATTACTCCACTTCTCAACTTTAATTAATCTAAAAGCCTTATCATAAACATTTCTATAAATTAAATCTTTATCTGCATTAATAAAAATCAGATTTTCCCCTGACTGCTGAGGAATAAAAAATTCTTTTCCGTATTCCATTACCTTCAGTCTTAAATCTCGATTTAATCTGCTGACTTCAACTGCTTCATCAAGCAGTTCTTTTTCCAATAAACTGAACATTCCATCGCTGGAAGCCAGTAATTCTTCCAAAAAAGCTTCAAGTCTTTTTAATTCTTCATCATCAATTGAAGAAATTAATTTTTCATCATTAAGTTTTACAGAGTCATAAAATCCAAAAGAATCATAAATTCCAGTAAATTCTTTGTTGTATTTTTCAAAAGCATAAATTGTTGAATAAAAATCCATTGCTTTTTCAACTGGAAGTTTTTTTGTAATAAGATTGAATACAAAATCTGAAAGATATAAATCCCCATATTTCTGAAGTCTTGGATTAAAGGTTTTTCGATACAAAAGCTGTTTCAAAACCGTAGATTGAGCAAACATTACTTTCTTTGGAACTGCAGTTTTGTTTTTATGAGAACAGCCTGTAATTAAGAGGCATAACAATGTAAATAAAAGAATAAAACTCTTATTTTTCAAACTATAAGCCTAAAAATTCATCAATGTATTTTTCTGGATTAAAAGTTGCAATATCTTCGTATTTTTCGCCAGTACAGATGAAAGCAACAGGAATACCAAGTTCTCTTCCAATTGAAACAGCACAGCCACCTTTTGCAGTTGAATCATATTTTGTCATAATCAAAGCATCAACTTTTACTGCTTCATTAAAAACTTCTGCCTGTCTCAAAGCATTCTGACCTGTTGTAGAATCAATTACAATAATCTTTTTATAACAGCCTTCATCTGCTTTAGAAGCACAGGTTCTGTCAATTTTCTGAAGTTCGCGAACAAGATTTTCTTTATTATGAAGACGACCGGCTGTATCTGCAAGAACAAGACCACTTCCCTTTGCCTTAAGTGCCTCTGCTGCATCAAAAACTACGGCAGAAGGATCTGAACCGTGCTGATGACTTACAACTCGAACTCCTGTTTTTTCGCCATGCATCTGAAGCTGTTCAATTGCAGCAGCTCTAAAGGTATCTGCAGATGCAAGAATTAAGTTATCAATACCATTTGTTTTATAATAATTAGCAAGTTTTGCAACACTGGTAGTTTTTCCAACTCCGTTTACACCTAATACCATCCAGATATTCTGTTTTCCAGGTTCTGGATTAAGTTCAATTGATTTAACATCCTTTAATAAAAGAGTTCTTAAAACCTGAAGAACTTCAGCTTCTTCTATAATTTTATCTTTTTTACAAATCTGTTCCAGTTCGTCTACAATTTCAAAGGCTGCTTTTGCACCAATATCCCCTTCCACAAGAATATCAATTAAAGATTCATAAAATTCATCATTATTTTTATTTTTTGAGAAAATAGATTTAAACTTTTCGCCAAAAGATTTTTTTTGATTTGTTGATTTTATAGTTGAAGCTTCTGCTGCTTCACTTTTCTTAGATTTTCCAAAAAGTCCCATTTTTATTTCTCCACTTTTATTTTGCTTCTGTAGGAAGAACTGTATTTACAGCTCTAAAATAATTTATAAGTTCATAAACAAACCAGCCGCCACAACCGACAGTCAAACCAATAGAAACACCAGAAGCAATATTCCAGCCCTGCAGTTTTGCCATATCATTTGAACTTAAATAGCCGTTTGCTTCTGCAATTCTATAGGCATTAGCCTGTCCCATGGTAAAAAACATAGGAATCAGAGATGTCATTAAAGCACTATAAGAATTATACATTCTGGTTCGGTGTTTTTCAATGTATTGGGTTCTATCAAAAGCCTTTACATTAAGGTTTAAAACTTCCCCTTTATTAATAGAACCTTCAGGAATTACCATAAAGGCTCTGCTATTATCCTCTGCAATAAAAATACCAAGAATCTGTTTATTGTTAATGCTTATTGTTGAACGATATTCTTCATCTGTTGGATGAGGTTCTCCACTTATATAAACATTTCCCATTACATTTGGTGGAAGCTGAAGTTTTATTTCTTTGGTTATGGAAGGTTTTAAATTTACATCCACTTTATAAGTTCTGTCACCTTCAAAACTATAGGAAGTTGTTATTGAATCATATCCATCGTGTAAAAACTGAATTACATGAACTCCAGAATCTGTTGTAAAACCATCAGTTCCACCTTTAATCAACTGACTGTCCATATAAATTAAAACTTCATTTTTAATGCTTTCTGGCTGAATATTGATTTTCAACTGAACAGGAAGAGAATTTGAAATTGCAGGAGCTAACTCCCGGGCAATAAGAGATGAAACTAATTCTGCTTCGGAAAGAGAACCAACTTCTGTAACAGTTGCAGTAACTTTTGCACCAGGATAAACATAAAGCTGACAGGTTAAAGAAAAATAATCTCCATAAAGAGCAATTTTTCCTGTAATCAGTCCATTGATTCCTTCTTTAATTACATCTTTTTCATATAAAGTACTTTCATAACCGGTTTGTTTTGCTAAATCCGATGGAACAAAAAGCTGCTGAAAATCTTTTTTATATAAAACAACCTTTTCCAGTTCCTGCTTTTTAGTTTCTTCAGTCTTGAAAAAACTGGAAAAGAACTGAACCATTTTATTATTTTTAGTATCGCTTTGTGCTTCAACCGAAGGGTTATAACTTAATTGAGATTCTATTTCCCCTTGCTTTTTTAAATTTTCATCAATTTTATTCTGAATTTCAGCAATTTTTTTTGACTGCTCTTCAATCTTCTTTTTTAATTCTTTTTCAGAATAATTTCCTGTAACAAAAGAATCTCGTTTTTTTATCTCGCTGGACATCTGCAAAAACAAAGAAGTTCTTTCTGTTTTTAGACTGTTGATTTTTGAATAGAGTTCTTCGTCTTCAGAAACATTTCGATAAAGATTAGTGCTTAATTTTTCAAGAATACGGGACGGAAACATTCTGGTAATTCCATCTGTTACAGAAGTCTGTTTTCCTCTTGTAGAAACAAATTGTTCAGCACCAATAATCCAGTTTTTCTCAGAAAAAAGATTGAATGAGAATAAAATAAAAAATGTCAGAATTACAGCTTTTTTATAAGCCTTACATATCTGAATCATCGTCTCCAGAACCATCCATTGGAAGTCCTTTCCATTTTGCAACAAGATATGCATTCATAAATTCATCAAGATCTCCATCCATTACACCCTGAATGTTTCCAACAGAGAACTTTGTTCTATGATCTTTAACCATTGTGTAAGGACAGAATACATATGAACGAATCTGACTACCAAAAGAAATATCTTTTTTTTCTGCAGCAAATTTAGAATTTTCTTCTTCTTTTTGAGCACGATAATATTCATAAAGACGGGCTTTAAGCATATTCATACAAGACTGACGGTTCATTAACTGGCTTCGTTCAGTCTGACAGGCAACAACAATTCCTGTTGGAATATGAGTAAAACGAACAGCAGAGTCGGTTTTATTAACATGCTGTCCACCTTTTCCACCTGCACGATATGTATCAACTCTTAAGTCTTCAGGACGAATATCTACTTCGATTGTATCATCAAGAACTGGATATACATAAACAGAAGCAAAAGAAGTATGGCGTCTGGCATTGGCATCAAATGGACTGATACGAACAAGACGATGGATTCCACCTTCGCCTTTTAAATAACCATAGACAAAATCACCAGAAACCTGAATTGTAATTGATTTTAAACCACCTTCAGCTTCCAGTTCATCCATAACTTCGGTTTTGTAACCATGTCGTTCAGCCCAACGCAAATACATTCGGCTAAGCATAAATACCCAGTCACAGGCTTCTGTTCCACCAGCTCCTGCATGAACAGTAAGATATGCATCATTTGAATCAACTTCACCAGAAAGAAGATTCAAAATATTTAATTTTTCAAATTTAGTTTTTGCATTTTCAAACATTGAACGAACTTCTGCTTCGTCAGCTTCCTCCTGTGATTCTGCTGCCAGTTCATACATAGCATCCATATCGTCAATTTCTGCTAAAAGTTCTCTCCAAGGTTCAACACGATTCTTTAGCTTGCGAATCTGTGACATAACCTTTTCTGCAGCCTTAGGATCATCCCAAAAGCCCGCTGCTCCAGTCAATTCTTCTTTTTCTTTAATTGACTTATCAATAGCATCCGAGTCAAAGACGCCCCCAGACATTCATGATTTCTTCTTTTAATTCTTCAATAGGAATTCTGATTTCTTCTAACATATAAATAAGATAACAATTATATGGAAAATTTACAACAAAAGGAAAATAATAAATGCATAGATACAACTTCGCTCGAGTGACATGAATCCTATATCTGCGTTCATCTGTGTCTATTTTCTAGATTGCTTCAGCCTTCGACTTCGCAATGACGAATCCACTTCTTCATTCCTCATTTTTAATTCTTCTTTCTCTCCTGTTGATTTTCCATGATTTCAATTATATTATTGATGTATGAAGAAATTTACTTGTTTGATTCTTTCTTTTTTCTTATTTTTTTCTCTTTTTGCTCAGAGACCTATTGTTCAGGATATCCAGGCTCGTCGTGGACGGGGAACTAAAATTAATATCTACTGGGTTTTGCCAGAAAATCCTGATAAAGAAATAACTAAGATTCTTTTATACCGAAATACTAAACAGATTTCTTCTGCAAAACTTCTTTCTTCTTCTAAATTAATTGCTGAATTAGATGGAAGTGCTACAGGCTATGTTGATCAGCTTAAAGATTTTAAGGATTATTTTTATGCAGCTGTTGCTGTAACTGACAAACCCTATGAAGTAATCATGCTTTCCATGAACTCTACTACAAAAGGAGTTCATCTGGAACCTGCAAAAAAAGCGGACGAAACAGAAGTTTCTGCTACTGAGGAAAAGCTTTATACAAACGGAACTAAAAGAGAAACTCCGCTTCCTTATTTAGATTTTCTTGAAGGTCTTGATTCTGAATCACAGATTACACAGACAGCAGTAGATGCTACTAAACCTTTCTCATCTAATTACATTAATAAAAATGATGATGTATTGCCTTATTTCTTTGAAGAAGATTTAATCTCTCCTGATGGCGGAGATGACTATCTTTTGTTTGATATTTTGAAAAATACTTTTGTTCAGGAAAAATATAATGCTTCAATTCCTATGCTTTCTAAATTAACTAAGACAAGAATTGATCAATCAGTTCAACAGAGAGCTTACTTCTACATGGGAGAAGCTTATTATTTTACTGGAAAATATTCAGAAGCTGTAATGTGTTTTATCCAGGTAGAAGATGTTTTTCCTTTATTAACAAAAAAATGGATTACAACTTCCCTGGATAAATTAAGCAAAGAAAATTAATAGATATTTCTTAACAAATCAAGAATTGAAGGGCGTTCTACAGCCTTTCTAATATCATTAACTAAATCGTCACCTTTTACATCAGTTTTGACAACAGCTTTACCTTTTGAATCTGCAGCAGGAACATTATCAACTGCATTGCCAGTTGCATTTGAAGGCTGTGAGATTGAAGGAGTTGAAATCAATACAACTTCATCCTCCAGATTGATTCTGTCATAAAAGCCCTGATTTTCAATTTCTGCTTCAGAAACTTCTTCACCTGAACGAGTGATCACCAGTTCACCTAAAACATCACTATCGGAATAGAAAACTCCTGCTCCATTGTCAGCCGTTTTAATACAACCTTTCTTAATGATTTTAAATCTTGCATCTTTTACAACATTTTCAGCACGACCTAAATCAACAAGAACAGTTTTACCGTTGCGTTTAAGGATTTTACCTCGTACAGTAAGTTCACTTAAAACTGTATTTCTAAAACGGCGTAATACAGTTGAAAATTTATTATTACCGGTTGAATAGAAATTCTTTGTGAAAATTTCAAGACCAGTTCTTCCAGAATACATTTTTGCAGACAAAGTCAAATCATTCTGACCTTCGCTTAAAGAAAGCATTACAAAATAATCAAAATTATTTGCCCTTGCATTTTTAAAAGCTTCACCATAGCCACCAATTGGAGTAACCTGAGTTTTTACAGAAGTAATTGCAACTCCCGAGAATACATCTGCTGCAGCTCTTGCGGCAAGACGATTTGTATCTGCATGAATAAAGCTGTTATTTGAATCTTCATAGAAAATTGCAATATTCCATCGGGTTTTATCCAGATAGAATGGCTCAACATCCCATTCATCTGCAAGAGTATTATCCAGAAGATAACTGAAGGCTTCTATTCTATCGTTCAATTCAGTAAGGTTACGGCCTTTAATCTGTCCGGAGTTATGAGCTTTAATAAACTGAAGCTGATTCAAATACATTTCATGCATGCCGTTTAATTCAAGAATTTCAGCATAGGCTTTACGGGCTTCGTAGTTTGTTGGATTTAACAACAATGCTCTCTGATATTCGTAAACAGCCCCAGCTCCATCGTAACGGCTTTTATACTGACGGGCATTATCAACATGATATTTTGCCCAGGTAATTCTTCTGTTATCTTCAACCGAAAGATTATTTCTAACTTCCATTTCCATGGCAAAGCGCATAAATTCATCCTGTGGCTGAATACCAAGTCCTGTAGACCATACATTTATTGCTTCTGCTGTTCGTCCTGATTTTGCAAGTGCAATACCTTTTAAATACCAGGCAATGGAATTACTGCGGTTTGTTCCAATAAGATAATCGCTTAAGTCTATTACTTCAGAATATCTTTCCTGCTGATATAAAATAGTTGTAAGGAATTCATAGGCCTTTTCAAAATCATTTTTTACTTCTACTGCAATTCGAGCATGTTTTTCTGCTGTTTTCAAATCCTTTTTCATGGAATAAACAATTGCAGCAAGATAATGAACTTCAGGATCTCCTGAATAATATGCTAGAGCAGTTCTCAGGTAATTTTCGGCTTGAGAAAATTTTCCTTTTTCTGCAGAAACTAAAGCAAGGGAAAGTAAAGCTTTACGGTTTGTATTCTGTCTCTTAAGTGCCTCGGAATACTGAGCTTCCGCACCTGAATAACGACCTTCGTAAAGTTCTATTTCTGCTAAACCGAAATGAGCATCAATATCGTTTGGATATTTTTTAAGAATATCATTAAGAATAACCTTGGCATCATTAAGTTTTCCCATGGAAATCAAAATCATTGCCTTTAAGTTTTTGACCTGACTGTTGTTTTTTTCGTATTTTTCAGCTTTTTCCAGATACTGTAAACCTAATTCAAATTCACCAAGTTTATAGCAGCATTCTGCAAGCTTATACCAGGCATCCGAAAAAGCTGGATTTGCAGCTACAACTTCAAGATAGTACTGTTGTGCCAGATAAAAATTTTCGTCTTCCTGATATGCAAGTCCCTTATTATACAAATCCAGAGTATTACCAGATGCTCCATAAGCAGAAAAAACAGAAATAAAAAATACACAAATCAGAACAAAAAAAGATTTACGATTATTCTTCATCATCCTCTTCACTCTCAACAGTTTTAATAACCTTAATAAGATTAATTCTATGACCTTCCATATCCTGAACTATGAAATCATAGTTCTTCCAGGAAGCCTTTTCATATTTTACAGGAACTTTTCCAAAAATATCAAAAACAAATCCACCTAAAGAATCAAATTCTTCATTAGGGAAATGGGCTTCAATAGTTTCGTTTAAATCATCCAGATCAACACGGGCATCACAAATCCAAACATTTTCACTTACATTAATAATATCTTCCCGTTCTTTATCAAATTCATCCTGAATATCACCAACAATTTCTTCGATAATATCTTCCATTGTGACGATACCTGAAATTCCACCATATTCATCAATAGCAATGGCAATATGAAGATGATGTCGTTTAAATTCTCTTAAAAGAGAATCGATTCTTTTACTTTCTGGAACAAAATAAGGTTTACGAATAATTTTAAGTAAATCTACATTTTCTTTATCTGCAAAAGCCTTTAACAAATCTTTTACATAAAGAACACCTACAACATTATCAATTGAATCTGAATAAACTGGAAAACGAGAGTGTCCAGAAGAAATAATCTTTTTTATCAAATCATCCTTATTTGTATCTGATGAAATAAAATCAACATCGATTCGAGGAACCATTACTTCTTTTACAGCTGTAATAGAAAGGTCTTCTACCCCCTGAATCATGTCTTTTTTTTCTTCATTCAGTATTTCCTGCTGAATAACTTCTTCTTCAGTAGGAGCATTCTTTTTTTTATGATGAAATAACCCCATAAATTTTATCCTTTATTAATTCCTGTTTTAAATAATGTGATAATCTGTTAATTTCTTTAATGTTTCTTCCTGAAGAACAAGCATTTCCCCTTCTGGTTCAACCCCTTCTTCAATATGTTCTTCGCCATGATCCATTCCATTTAAATGAAGTAAACCATGAACTAAAAGTCTCTTTAATTCAGAATCTTTATCCTGCTTAAAATATTCAGCGTTAACAGGAAGAGTATCAATGCTTATGGCAATATCACCGGCACAAAACCATTTCCCTTCTTCATCTTCATATTCTTCACCATTCTCAAAAGATAAAACATCTGTAGGTGCATCAATGTTACGGTATGAAGAATTTAACTCTTTAATATATTCATCATTGCAAAAAAGAATTGAAACTTCTTCCTGATCAAAGTTTAATTCCTTCATTGCAACATGAACAAAATCTTCTACCTTAGAAAACCATACAGGTTCTTCAATATTTTCCTGAATACTAACAAGAATTCTATTGGCCATTATTTTTCTTCCTTTGAGTTTTCTTTTGAAGCCTCTTTTGGATTTTCAGCTTCTTCAGTTTTTTCTTCCTGTCCAGGATATTTGATACGGCTGTGATAAGCCCCTGCAAGAATTGGAAGGAAAGCTTCTTTTATTTTTGTAATATCACTGAAAGTTAAATTGCAGTCATCCAGCTGTTTATGTTCAATTTTTGCGCTGATTAAAGAATTAATTGTTTTTTCGATACTTGAAACTGAAGGTTTTTCTACATTTCGATACATAGATTTACATGCAGCTTCAACAGTATCGGCCATCATAACAATAGCGGATTCGCGGGTTGAAGGAGGATTTCCTGGATAAGAGAAATCTTCTGGAGTAACAGAATCATCTTTTTCTTTTGCTTTTGAATAGAAATACTGAATTACACTGTTTCCATGATGTTCAGCAATAATATCAATTACATTCTGAGGAAGATGAAGCTGATGTGCCTTTTCTACACCTTTTTTAACATGAGCTTTAATTACAGAGGCAGACAAAGATGGGTTTATATCATCGTGTTTGTTTTCGCCCTGCTGATTTTCTGTAAAATATTCACTCTGTTCAAGTTTACCAATATCATGATAATAAGAACCAACTCTTGCAAGTAAAGGATTTGCACCTACAGCTCTACAACCTGCTTCTGCCAGCTGTGCAACCATAAGGGAATGATGATAAGTTCCACTGGCAGTAATACACATTTTCTGCATTAAAGAATTGTTCAAGTCTGACAAATCCATTAATCGGAATACAGAAGCAGTATTCAAAACAAATTCTAAAGGAGTAAGCAAACCTAAAGTAAGAATTCCAGAAAGGAAGCCATTGCATAAAACTCCAAAGAAAATAAGTCCGCTGTTTACAAAAGTATTATTGAAAACAACAAAAAGCACCAGCATAAATACCAGCTGACAAACCGCAAGAATCATTGAAGCCAAAACTAAATCCAGACGGCGTTCAATTTTTCTAACAATGGCACAGGCACACATTGAAGTTGCAATATTATAAATAAAAGGAACTACATTCCATCCACTGGCACCTAAAACCATCAATCCCATTACTGCACTAAATACAATTGCAGAAGATTGTCCAAACAAGATAGTAATAAGCATTACAACAAGTGCATTTGGAACAATAATACAGATTGCATAAGAATCAGCAAAAGCAGAAATTTTTCCAAAGAAACTGACTGCCGCATAAACCATAATCATAAAAATGACTTCGGTAATTGGTTCTTTAAGAGGGATTTTTCTTCCAAATGGCAGAAGTACCATAAGCAGATACCACAAAATTCCAAGAAAGAAGAAATAAAGTTCTGTATTAGAAAAAAGTCTGTAATCTACATAAACAGGAGAAGTAGACATTTTTCTTAATTTAGAAAAACCTTCTTCTGTAATAACAAAACCTTTTCTAATGATTTTTTCACCTTTTTCAACCGAAACCGGTTCGATACTGTCAGGTGAAAGATTACGGTCTGCAATAATTGTTCTGTCTGCAATCTGACCAATTTCAAATTCTTCCAGAGCAAAACTTGCAACAGATTCAGAAGTACTTACTTTTAAGAAATTCAAAAGAGAAATAGCTAAAAAACCAACGAAAAAAAGAATTAAAAAAGCATATTTTTCCCGAATGTATTTGAGTGTAAAGGAAATAAAAAGCTTAAAAGCGCTTTCTCTTTCTACATCTCTTCTATTGTTCTGTTTGCTGTTCTTCATAATGTTCAAAAGCCCTTACAATTTTCTTTACAAGTCTGTTTCTTACAACATCGTCAGCTGTAAGTTCCATAAATCCTATATCTTCTATTTTATACAATATTCGAATTGAATTCATCAGTCCAGAAGACATTTTTCTAGGTAAATCGATTTGAGTTGGATCTCCGGTAATAAATACTTTGGAATTCTCTCCCATTCGAGTTAAAAACATCTTCATCTGAGAATTTGTTGTATTCTGTGCTTCGTCAAGAATAATTACTGCATTATTTAAGGTACGACCTCGCATATATGCCAAAGGAGCAACTTCAATCACACCGGCTTCTGTAAGTTTTCTTACGGCTTCTGGAGTAATGATTGTTTCCATAGCATCTCTGATTGGTCTTAAATATGGATCGATTTTCTGTTCCAGATCTCCCGGTAAAAAACCAAGACTTTCACCTGCTTCAACAACAGGGCGTGTAATAATAAGCTTGTTTTTTTTATGAGAAAGGACTAAACGCAAAGCTTCTGCAACTGCAAGAAAAGTTTTTCCACTACCTGCACTACCAGTACAGAAAACCATATCCTTGTTCTGGAGCAAATTAATATATTCAGCCTGATTCTGGGTTCTTGGATAAATTTTTTTAACACTACCAGGAACTAAAATTGAAATTTCTTCAGCATTTACTTTTTTTGTTGTATTTAAAACTGAAACAACAATATCTTCAGAATTCTTTCCACCAACATTAATTTCATCAATAATTCTATCAATAATAAACTGAAATTTTTCACATAATTGAGGATTTTCATCTGAAATTGAAAGCTCGTTACCTTTGGTAAAAACGGGAGTTCCTAAACTGTCTTCGATAAGTCTTAAATTACTGTCATTTGTTCCGCAGACACAAGTCAAAACATCATTATCTGGAACTACAATCGTATATTCACTCAAAAACTATTTCCACCTTAACTTTTAATTATCATTTATCATGGTTGAATTGTCAATTATTCAAGTTTCCATTGTCCATAATCATCTGTGATTTGAGTCTTCATACTGGACATTGGTCGCCAGAAAATGCCAATAGAAATATATGGACTATAATCATAATATCTTGAGCCATTTTTTGTAACAAGACGAGGTTCAAATTTCATATTCATACTAAAATCCCAGTCATGCAATTCATGAGAGATAGACATATTCAAGGATTTTAATTTATAACCAGAAGCCTTTCTCTTTTCTGATGAATCAAATCTAAAGGAATTCAATAAATCAATAACAGGATTCTGTTCACCAGGAATTCTACCGTCAGCTCCAAGAGCCTTCTGGAAGTATCTGTAAATTACAGAATTTTTCGAAGTTGAAGAGAAAGTCAAATTAAAGAAATCATTAATCTTAAAAGTCAGAGAAGGATTAAATGAAAAATAACTGTTTGTTGGTCTTAAAAGGTCTGCAACAATGCTGGTATTTAAGCCTACAGAAAAAGTTACATTATCCTGGAAAAACTTCTGTTCTTTTGTAGAAGGATTATACGAGAAAGATGCACTGGAAGGCAAAAATTCTTTATCAGTTCTTGCAATCCATCCTTCTGTTGAATCAAAATCATATCCGTTTGTATAAGACATTACATAAGAAGCAGATAAAGTTTTCCAATTTAGAGAAAGCTTTAAACTGTCATTATGATTTTCTTTATAGTTCCAGTTCCATGATTCAGAAAAACGAAGTTTTGAGTCAAAAAGATTCACCGAAATAGACTGCTGGAATGGATTATAAATCATTGTTTTATCTGTTATTGAAGTCTGCTGGAAACTTGTCCCAAAATTAGCAGTAACATAAGGAAAAACCAGATTCAATGCAAAAGAATGTCGAGGAAGCTGAGGTGCCAAAGTTGTGGAATATGAAAAACTCTGGGTAAATTTTGAATTCATCTCTTTTGCAGAAAATCTAAAATCCAAAGAATGAGCAGTAACACTTTCGGAATCTGTAAAATCAAGTAAATGATTTTCCCATTCTGGATTATCTCCATCCCCAATAAACTTTCTTCTAAAAATCTTCATGGAAGAATTCCAGCTGATTCCTGTTTCTGAAATTGCAGGAATATACAAGAAAGGTTTAATAGAGAGAGAGTTTGTATTTAATACATTCTGACTTTCTGAATTATAATCTGAAAGTTTAAGTGAGGTTTTCTGTTCCTCGGTATAGCCATCTGCATTAGGGTGAGCCTGCCATACAGGTTCATAAGAAAGACGGTTACTCATGGAGAAGAAACTTCCACCATAAGAAAAATTACTGTTCAAGGAAAGCGGACTTTTTATCTGATACATAAAACCTTTGATTTTATCCCATTTAAAATCATTAGGAGAATCAGAAGGATTATATAGAATCTGAGTATTAACACTTGGATTTGCTGAATAAGAAAGCTTATAATTCAAACCCGCAATGGAAGTCATTGAAGGAAGAGTTGTCTGAATTTCAGGTAATACAGGTTCAACAACTTCAACTGCAACTTCTTCTTTATTGTCTGCACCTGCTTCTTTATCTTCAGTTTTTTTAGCTTGTTCTTCAGCCGCAAGTTTCTCTTTTTCAAGTTCAGATGAAGTTTTTAGTTCATCAGGAACAAGAAGATTTACCGCAAACCCAGAAGCTGCTGAATTAGAAACAGGAACCTTTGGATACTGAACCAAAGTTCCACTTACATTCATAGAAACAGAAAGTGGAGTTACAAGAGAAGGATAATAAAAGCGTCTTTCAGGAGAACGGGAACTCCATCCATCAGAGTTTCCTGCTCTTGAATCGGAAGAAATTTTATTATTAGTAGCAGAAGAAATATTAATTGAAGAATTAAAGCTTAAACTTGCAGATGAAAAAATATTTTTTACAGCCACAGGAATTACAGGAGAATAGGAACCAGAAAGTTTCCAGGTATAAGAAGAAATTTCCGAAGTTGAAGTATCATCTGTATTGCTGTTGCTGGTAAACAAAGAAATCCAGTCCATTGATTCCTGTCGATTTTTAAAATCATGAGAAAAATAAGGATCCGAATAAACTGGCAAAGAAAGACTTAATCTGAAAGGCTTGTTCAAAGTTAAATCAATATTTCCACCATATCTGAAAGGAAGCTTTAATCCAAGAAAATTTGATTTATCCCAGTAACGCTGGCCTGCTCTTGAAATGGCAATATAATTTCCAGAATCGGCAAAAACCGTATTACTGAAGCCTAAATCAAAAGTAAATTTAATATCTGATAAATAGTTGCTGGCTTTTGGCGAAACTACTCCATCAATTCCAACCATTGCTCCAAGATTTGAATACCAGTCTGCCATTAATTTTACATAATGACTTGTGTCCCCAGTATAATCTTCTTCCAGATTATGAAGCACCAGTCCTTCAAGTTTCTGTTTTTTAAGGGAACCTGGTTTCATGAAATTGTATAAAGCCTGTAAAGAATCAGAATCTTCAGAACTACCAGAAGAACTTGAATTGTTTAAAGGTTTTCTTCCCATCAAATAGGTAGTTGTGTTTACAAAATACCCTGCTCTTTCTCTATAACCAAAGCTTGGGTTAAAAACCAGTTCATCTTTTGGATAATAAAAAGCAGGAAGATAGAAAACTGGAACAGGACCTACATAAAGCAATGCATTAAAAAACGCAAATTCGCCACCAGGTAAAAGCCAGGTTCTTGTAGAATTAATATGCCAGTGAGGATTTTCATCATCACAGAATGTTAAACTGGAATTCTTAAAAGCAATTGTATTTGAAGCACTTTTTCCAAAAACTTCAGAAAATACAATTAAAGTGGAACCGGAAGGAAGGTTGATGGCATCGCTTTGAGTCTGAATTACCCGTCCATCTGCAAAAACGCCTTCCAAAGTTGAAGTATTCATTAATAAAGAAGATGCAGTTGCAGTTTCGCCACCACTGGAATTTCCTGTAGTTGTAATCTCTACATTACCTTCGGCAAGAAGCATTTCTGTAACACGATCGTAAGAAATTTTATCGGCCTTAATAATTGATTTTACACCATCTTTTTCGACAGAAAGTTCTACTGCACCGCTTAAGAAAATTGAGTCGTTTCCTGTCTCTTCATTTTTTTTGTATTCAGTCTGCTGGGCATTTTCAATAGTAAGAGTTGTAACTTCCTGTGCAAAAAGAAACATTCCAGAAAAAATTAAATTGAAGAGAAAGATGAAAAAAATCTTTTTAGGAAAACGTAAACTCATTGCTGATTATTTTTTCTCCAGCATTTCTTTAATGAACTGACCTGTAAAACTATCTTTACAATCAGCAACTTCTTCAGGAGTTCCTGTTGCAACTATATTTCCACCTCTGGTTCCACCTTCTGGTCCAAGGTCAATAATATAATCAGCCTGACAAATAACATCCAGATTATGTTCAATCATAACCACAGAATTTCCTTTATCCACAAGACTCTGAATTACAGCCATTAACTGCTTAACATCAGCAAAATGAAGTCCTGTAGTAGGTTCGTCAAGAATATACAAGGTTTTACTGGTTGAAGGACGAGCCAATTCATTGGCAAGTTTTACACGCTGGGCTTCTCCACCAGAAAGTGTCAAAGCATTCTGTCCAAGAGTAATATAACCTAAACCGACAGCTTTTAATGTTTCCACTTTTCTTGAAATATGAGGAATTGAAGCAAAGAAATCGCAGGCTTCTTCAATACTCATATTCAAAACATCATTGATTGATTTTCCCTTGTATTCAACTTCCAGAGTTTCGTGATTAAAGCGTTTTCCATTACAAACTTCACACTGAATATAAACATCAGGAAGGAAGTTCATTTCAATTACAATTTCACCAGCACCCTGACAGTTTTCACAACGACCACCTTTTACATTGAATGAAAAACGGCCTTTCTGATAACCACGAGCTTTACTTTCTGGCAATGAAGCATAAAGATCTCTGATTGCGTCAAAAACTCCAACATAAGTTGCAGGATTTGAACGAGGAGAACGACCTATTGGAGACTGGTCAATACTGATTACCTTATCAACTCCATTTAAGCCTTCAACAGATTCAAACTTTCCAACTGGATAATCTGTACGCATAATTGCATTGCTGACAAGTGGATATAAAACATCTGTCATCAAAGTTGATTTGCCACTACCAGAAACCCCTGTAATACAAGTAAAGGTTCCAAGAGGAATATCAATATCTACATTCTTAAGATTATGTTCAGAAACTCCTCTTAAAGAAATTAATTTACCATTTCCTTTTCTTCTTTTTTCAGGAATATCCATTTTAAGAGTACCAGCAAGATACTGTCCTGTTAGACTTTCAGAAACCTTAGAAACTTCTGCCGGAGTACCTGCAGCTACAACTTTACCACCATTTACACCGGCTCCAGGTCCCATATCAATTACATAATCTGCAGTTCGGAGAGTCTGTTCATCATGTTCAACAACAATTACAGAGTTTCCGTTGTCTCTAAGATTAATCAAAGTGTCTATTAAACGCTGGTTATCTCTCTGATGCAAACCAATTGAAGGTTCATCAAGAATATACATTACACCACAAAGAGCAGAACCAATTTGAGTTGCAAGACGAATTCTCTGAGCTTCACCACCACTTAAACTTTCAGCAGCTCTTTCCATTGTAAGATAATCAAGTCCTACATCTCTTAAGAATCTTAAACGGGCATTAATTTCTTTTAATATCTGATTTCCAATCTGTCTTTCGCTTTCTGAAAGTTCAATATCTTCAAAAAACTTAATTGAATCCAAAACTGAAAGCTGTGTTAATTCCCAGATGTTTTTTCCGCCAACAGTAACTCCCAAAGCCTCTTTACGAAGTCTCTGTCCATTGCAAGTATGACAATGAGAAACTGACATGAATTTTTCTTCGATATTTGAACGCATGGAGTCTCCCCAGGCTTCCTTATATCGACGCTGCATTTCGTTATAAACTCCAGGCCATGGACGATTATATTCACTATAACCTTCACCACTCTGTTTTCTATAAACCCAATGAATTTTTTTATCTGGATTTCCGTTTACAAGAAAATCAAACTGAGAAGGAGTTAAACCTTTTATTGGAGTATCAAGAGTAAAGCCCTGATCATCTGCAACAGCCTTGAACATCACAGAGTTCCATTCACTTTCAGGATTAAAAAATGGAAAGGCTCTTTCATTAAACGACAGGCTCTTATCAGGAAGGATTTTATCATTATCCCATTCCATTTTTTCACCAAGCCCCGTACATTCAGGACAGGCACCAAAAGGATTATTAAAAGAAAATAATCTTGGCTGAAGTTCAGGAATGGAAATACCACAATCCGGACAGGCATTTTTCTGACTGAAAAAGACTTCTTCTTCCCCATTTTCGGTTCTTCTGTTTACAATAATAATTCCATTGGCATTCTTTAGACCAATTTCAATGGAATCTGCAAGACGGGAACGAACATCTGGTCCAATAATAATTCTATCTACAACAATTTCGATTGTATGTTTTTTCTGTTTATCAAGTTTGATGGAATCTTCCAGTTCTGTCATGACTCCATCAACTCTGGCTCTGATAAAACCAGATTTTTTTGCATCATCAATAATTTTCTGATGTTCACCTTTTTTTCCACGGATAACAGGAGCCAACACCTGAAGTTTTGTACCTTCTGGCCAAGAAAGAACTGTATCAATAATCTGGTCTACAGACTGTTCACGAATTTCTCGCCCACAGTTTGGACAATGAGCATGACCACAACGAGAATATAAAAGTCTGTAAAAATCATATATTTCTGTAATTGTTCCAACAGTTGAGCGAGGATTTTTATTTGTTGATTTTTGCTCAATGGAAATAGCAGGAGACAAACCTTCAATTAAATCAACATCAGGTTTATCCATTCTTCCCAAAAACTGGCGTGCGTATGAAGACAAGCTTTCCATATAACGGCGCTGACCTTCTGCAAAAAGAGTGTCAAATGCCAGGGATGATTTACCTGAACCCGAAAGCCCCGAAATTACAACAAGTTTATTTCGTGGCAGGGTTACATCTATATTCTTAAGGTTATGTTCTCTTGCACC
>JAZQOB010000059.1:0-3945 GCA_045627625.1 Treponema sp. | reverse complement strand
TTTTTTTTATTTAATTTTTATTCTTACAAAAATTCCATATTCATCTTTATGATGAATTATCCCGCCGTTATTAAGCATAACCTTAAGACTTGCGGCATTATCAAGATTACAGTGCATGTAGATTTCATCCTCTGGAATGATTTTTTTTGCTTCTTCAATCATAAGTCCCAAACCTTTTGTACACAATCCCATTCCACGAAATTCTTTTTTTATAAACTGGCCTATATGTCCACTTCCATTTTCAAGAGCCGGACAAAGATGATGTCGTAAATCGAATTCACCAATGATTACAGGAAAATTTTCTGCAGAAACAGGACATTTTTTACCCAAAGAAGTAAAATCTTCAGGATTATCACTCCAAAAATAGTACACAGTCTGAGGAACATATCCTTCTGGCAAATCAAGCCCTTTAGAGTTATTTATAATTTTCCGCAAAGCAGCATCAAAATCCTGACGGGCAATCCCTGAAATATGATTTTCAAAACCATTTTCATCGTAAGGAGTTTCGTGGACAAAAGCCCATTCTTTTTCTATATCTTCAAAATTTGCCTGTTTTAAGTAAAACATATAATCACCCCTTTTATATTTCCATAAAATAAGTTTTTGCTTTAAAAGTCACACTGCCGCCTAACTTGGTATACTCAGTATCTTCCAGAAATTTCATGCCAAGTTTATTCATAACACGGTGACTTCCTTAGTTATGGAAATTAGAATTTTATATCATCCCTACAAACTGAAGTTTATCGTATCAAAATTCGTATTTAACACCCTCAGACATAATAATCCCATCTTTTCCTATGTTATTCAAAAACCCGTTCCAGCACCACATGTCCTTTAGCGATTCCGAACTTCTTGCCAGAAAGCAGATGGGCCTTAAGATTTCTGTGGAGAGTTGTTCTTTCTGGTAGAGATTCATTAATCTCAGAATAGTCGGGATAAATCCATCCCATCCACCAGCTCTGTTCATAATCAACATGATCAATATCAAAAAGATGTTTGAATGCCAGGATTTTTGAATCAACGGGAAGAAGCTCTTCCAGTTCAGGCATAATCATCCAGGTATCAGTACAAATTTCAACATTCTGCCAGTCAGGATAATAAGTTTTAGTAAACTCCAGAAACTTCCTGATAGAAGCCTTTAAAGCTTCAATTTTCATGTCTGCATCGGAAGGAATGTGTATCTCAATAGATTTTTTTCCCCAGGCTTCAATATATTCAAACTCCAGCGAGTCAATCCGGAATTCCTGTAATGTAACCTGGCGCTGAAACCACCATGCCCATTCATAATGGTATTTTCCATCCTTATCCTTTGTTCCATTTACAAAACGAGTAATAAACCCAAATGTAGCTTTAAATATTTCAATGGGAATCCCCTTCTTAACATATTCATCATAGGTGTAAGACGAAACAAAATTAAGCTGCTCCCAGAGAATATTTATATGATACGAATCATCTCCTAAAAAAGTCTGTAATTCTTTTACAGCTTCATCCCATTTTTCTCTGTTAAATAATCTTTCCTTTAATTCAGAAGAAATTACCTTAGAACGATGATTTTCATAATCATTTAATTGGGCAACAAGCCCTTCCGGAAAATTTAATTCTTTGTATAGTTCTTTGTTATTCATATGCTTCATCCAAAGTTTAGATTAAATGGTTTATCATTTTATGTCCATGATAATTTGTTTCCGGTGTTCAATAGCAAAGCGTTAAAAAAAATGCACTGCATTTTTTAGCTTTACCATATTCACCGCCCTAAAAACCGCTATATAAATCAATTTCTATTGATTGGGATACTGTTTTTAGTATATCAAGATTAATCTTAAGTTTTTAGTCCCAAACGTATTCTGTTTGTGCAGTTATTCAGAAAACCGTCCAAAGCCTGGTCCTTGTTGTGTCCCGTCCTGAGGATTTCCGTGCCCCCCTTCCTGAGCTCCTCCATTTATAGAATTGCTGAGCGTATATACACTGGAAGAACTGCTTGTTTTTATTCCGCTGGCTTTTGAACTGCCGCCGGAAGCTGAAGGCAAATATGTATAAAGACCATGGAATTCTGTTCCACCGCTCACTGTTGAATCTGTAAAGATTGAATATTCAGTGTCCTGCTTTATTTTGGGAGATGAAATGATTGCAATAAGATTTGAATTCATATTTGAGAAAATTGAGGAATCAATTGTATAAGCAAAAACAGGTGATGTAGAAGTTTCTCCAATTACAAAAGTTTTTCCAGCAGTTCCCAGGTAATCTCCACTTAAAACAATTGTGCTTTGTGTTGTTACATCTGCCGTTGGTTTTGAATAGTTTCTGGTTCCAATTCCAATAAGTGTTCCGCCAGTTATAGAAAACGAATAATTATCACAGTCGAATGCACATTCCGGATTCGTTGCTGTAAGTGCTGTTATAGTTCCACCTGAAATCTGTAAAGTTCCGTTTGAGTCAATTGCATCGTTCCCAGAAGAATATGCATAAACTTCACCTCCAGAAATTTTTAGAGAAGCAAAACCGGAACGGCTTGCATTAATACAGTCATCGGTTGTCTGAAGATTCAGTTTTCCCCCTTCTATAAATACAGCCACTTTTCCTTCAATCCCTTCAGGACTCAATTTTGTTTTTTCATTTACAGTCACACCGTCCGCATCTGTAAAACTATATGCAGTTCTGGATTCATCTGCAGGAGTTCCTGTTGTTTTTATTGAAATATTTCCTCCTGTGATTTTCACAAAAGGATAAGGATCATCTACAGTATCAGTTGTCTCTGCGTCTTCTGAAATATCCCACTTGGCAGAAATCCCTTTACTTACTGCTTCAATATCAATAGAACCGCCGTTGATTAATATGTATCCTTCACCGCAGTTATTTTCATCCTCTTCACCTTCTACAATAATTCCACGACTTTGATTATTGGTGTTTGTACCTGTTCCTTTAATAGTTACAGAACCATCTTCCATAATGAAACCATTTACACATTGAATACCATTTCTTCCGGAAGAATTTATTTTCCAGTCTCCACTGAATAACCGGATATAATCTTTTGAATAAATTCCATGTTTATAGTTTTCAGAAAGAGACAATGAACCGGTTCCAGAAAGAATAAGCGGCCCTTTTGAATAGATTGTAGCTTTTGTATCCATTCCTTCGTTTACAGGATTCTTACTTACAGTACAGTTAACCGTATTCCCATCATCATCTATATAAGTGTCAGTTGAAACAGAAGAATATTCTTCCCCATAACCGTATCCATAATTTCGTCCGTCCGTAATTGTATTGTTGCCTTCTAGCTGAAGATAAACCTTTGCTTTTTTGCCAAAACTGATTGCAGGATAATTTCCTGTAGAAGTAATGCTTACATCTTTAAGAAGAATCCCGATTTCTACATCCTTTTTGTTTTCTATATATAGATGAACATTGTCAGCTGAACCGGTGACAATTACTTGAAGTGTTTCGCTTGATTTTGAAGAAACAACAATCTCTCCATTTGATGAATTATATGAGACGGAAATCTGTTTGCCTTCCGAATCAGAAATATCCTTGGGAATTTCGGAAAGCATATCCAGATTAATATTGAGTTTATTAATAAAATCGATTGTAGAAGTATCTTCTGTTGCAATATTTCTGGAACTGACATTTTCGATATAGGTTTCTGTTGAGGTGGTTTCCTGGGTTTCTCCCGGATTTTGTGTGTTTATATAATCTGGACCCATTTTGCAGGATGCTAAAACTATTGCTATCCAAAGAACTACTGTGTAATTTAGTGATTTTATTAGTGTATATTTCATTGTTTTTCCTTGATATTTCACCGGCTGAATTATCTGAAAATATAAACAAAGCTTAAATACATATGTTACTTTTTTTTATACAATAAACATTAAATTTTTTTTCTATATATCAGTGAACCTGCCCGATTTAAAGATACTCTGATTAATCAATTCCAGACAAATTCTTATTTGT
>JAZQOB010000058.1:0-35455 GCA_045627625.1 Treponema sp. | reverse complement strand
TTCATTTGTACTAGAACCTTACTTGTTCTATTTCTTTCCTTCCCTGTTTTGTCAAAGAGAACCGTCTGCACTGCCGTGCGACGGTGAATATGAATATACATCCACTTTAAAAAAGTGTCAACAAGAATTTTATTTTTTTTGTATTTTTTTTAAACTTTTTTTTCTTTTTTTCTGACATTTGGGACAGAGGAAAATTCCCAAAGAGCCGTTTCACAGTTTTGCACACGCAAAACTGTGGGCCGTCACGGAATGCATACTGGTCAGCACTGGCACAGAAGTGAGGGCTGGGACAGAGGAAAATTTACATTTCATACTGGATTGCTTCACTTCGTTCGCAATGACGATTCTAGCTTCTTACATATTCTGCCTTTCTCTGCGTCAATTCTATGGATTTCTTCATAAAAAAAGGGAGAAAATGTTTCTGCATCTTTCTCCCTTTTCTGGTTTTATTATTATTTCTTAGCTTTTTTTGGTTCTTTTGTCTTTCCTGAATTTGCGGATTCATTCAGTTTTTTAATCTGTTCATCATGAACTGCAATTTCTTTATCAAATTTCAGGATTTCTTTTTGTAAATTCAAAATATCATTTGCAAGGGCAAGATTCTCTTCTGTAAGATTTACAGTTTCTGATAGATTTTGCAGATCTGCGGCTTCAAACTTCAGGAGAATCGAAAGTTTTTTACCCATTTCTTCATATTTTGCTTTCTGTTTATTCACAAGCTGTTGTTTTTCAATTTTATTTACACTTTTATCACTAAAATTCTGAACTGCAGAACCAGCTTTTGTTAATGCTTCTTTTGAAGCTTTCATTCCTTTAGAAAGTGCATCTTTTACTTTTTCTTCAAAACTCTGTGTATCCATAATCTTCTCCTAGAAATCTTAAGTTTTCTGATTTGCTCTATCCCAGAAGACAGAACCTATATAAAAAGTATAGTAATAAAAATACTAAAAAACAAATATAAAAAATCTCTGTACCGAAAAACATCACAGCACAGAGATTGATATTTTAAGGACGATGAATTGCAATCAAGGTTATATCATCAGCCTGTTTGTCTTCAACAACATAACCATAACGGGTAACATTAGGGTTATCTTCAACTTTTACAGAAGAAACAACTTCATCTTTTCTATTTTTCTTTGTTGATTTCTGAACATCCTCTGTCTTTTCAGCTGGACGACAGTAGGTATTATACAAAGCAAAATGAGATTTCAGGAAATCATCCAGAAGTTTATCGATTTCGATTTCATCATTAGCTTTTACATCAGGCATCTTAACCATACGGAATACTCGTTCAACGGAAGCAAGAGCCAGAATAGTTTCTTCGCTAGTACCTTTACATGTAGTAAAATCGAATTCAAGAATTTCTTTTGTCGGATTTTCTTCTTTATCCAAAATAAATTTTCTTTTATTCAATACTGCTTCAATAATTCGGCGAACTCGTTCTTCACCAAACTGTTCTTTTACATCAAGAATCTGAACAGTTTTTTCTTCTTTTCCAGTACGAGGATTAAACTTCTTATCTTCTTTTCGTTCCTGTTTAACAGAGTAATCTTTAGCACGAACAAGGCGCTCTGCTTCGTCAATACCGTCAGTATAGAGATACAGAGTATCACCATGACGAAGAGTCGTCTTTTCAACTTTAAATCCACCTGTTGTCATAATAAGATCAGTTGGAAGACCGCCGGCAGTTGGAGCATTTGCAAGAGTAATTCTTCTTAAACGGCGCTTATCAGCTTCGAACAAATCAAGCTTATTATCCCCTGCATTACATGTATAGAGTTCACCTGTATCTTTGTTATAGAGGCTTATATTAATAGTTGAGAATTTTCCTCGTGTTCCAAGATCATAAATAAAATCATTTACAGCACTTACAAATTCTACAAGGTTAATACCCTGATTTTTGAAATTCCAGTTTGAATAATAGTAGAATTCCTTGAACTTGGTTGCAATAACCGAAACAAGCAATGCTGCAGGAGTACCATGTCCCGAAACATCACATTTTATAAATACAAACCATCGGTCATCCAGCTGTTTATAGTCAAAATAATCACCAGAAACTTCAGAATCACCTTTATAGAAAGCGAAGATATTTAATTTATCCTCTGTATACTTTATAACTGGAAGTTTTTTACCACCTTCACCATCTGACAGAGGTACAAATCTTTCCTGTACAACCTTTGCGTCCATGTTCAAGTATTCATCTTCCGCAGCCTTTGCTACAGTACTGGACATTTTATTTACAACTTCCCCAAGACGACCAATTTCATCCCGGGATTTAATATCGATTTCCATTTTCTGAAGACGCATTCTTTCTCGTGCCGATTTTGTAAGAAGAGAACCTACTTCCTGAATGTGACTTTCCAGCTGACGGATAGGACGAACAATAATCGAAGCCAATACCCAGGAACCCACAGCACCGATAATAATCGAAATAAAGGCAAGAATTACACCTGAAAGAATAATTGTTTTAATTGAATTTCTAAGCTGTTCCTGAAGATTCGAAACATCAACTTTCATCACAATCAAACCAAGTTCAGTATTTTCGAGGTTACCTTCACTATCAACTTTATCTCTGTAAAGAACAGGTCTGTAGAAAAGATATGTTGAATGGCTTAAATCCTCAACTCCTTTAAAATCTGGAATTGATCCAGAATTCTGATTTTCAAGCTCGGAGAATTTTGCAGTCATTTCTTTTGTAAAAGAATCCTTTTTACTGACCAGCTGATTAAACTCTTCTTCATTATTATTCGCAAGAGCTTCCATCATGTTAGACTGGAACAAAGCAATATATTTTGAATAGCTGTTTACCTGCTCGATTACATCCTTATTCAAATTATCCATTCTTCTGATAATCTTATACAAATCATAATTTTCGTGATCTGAATCATCTTCTGAAGGAATAATAATCCTTGTAATACCATTCTTAAACTGACCGTAAAAATCTGAATAATCAAATTTTGCGTTATCAGCTGATTCTTTTGCCGCCCAAACATAAATCATTCGATTTAAATCAGGATTTTCATAAGTTACAGGAGGATTCTCATACTTATGTCCAAGAATAATAATATCTTCAGCTTCTTTTAAAGCAGAAATCTGATCAGGAAGTGCTGAAATACTGGAAATTGCATCCCCTTCAGTATCAACATAAGGCATATAACTGGTAACACCAGAATCAATTGATTTAATTAACAGATCGACCTGATTATGAATTGAAGAAGTAAGAGTCTTACCCTGTTCCTGTAATGTCTGGCGAACATTAAAAGCAGTAATAATACTTACAACAAGAATAATCAGGATAACGATAAAGGCAACAATCTTTCCTCTTAAACTTTTCTGATTTTTTATTTTTTTACGAGTTTTTAACGAAGGCATAGTCACTCCTGTTGTAAGAGAATTTACTTCCTCTTTGATTAATCTTCTTTCATAAATAGTTTTTGCAACAATATAGAATAAGCCAAAGCATACGAGTACCATCAAAAGCATTATTAAAATTGCAATGATGATATTAATAGCAATTATATACTTGTATTCCTGAGTTAAAGCCTTGTATTTAGGCGTATACTCATAAGCTGGAATATATTTTAATTTTCCTGTTTTTTTATCGATTTTTAATTTAATTGGAGCTGTATATTTACCACGGAAAGTATGAACCATGATAATTGTATATTCTTCATTTTCTCTTAATGCAGATCCAATCATAATATTTGAAATTTTCTTATCTGATTTTATTTCAAAATCGCCATTGTCATGAGAAAGTTCCAGATCATAGTGTCCGTTGGCATTAAGTTTTCCATCACGATCAATAAAAATATGAGAGATTTCACCATCATAAGTATAACCAGAACCTTCAAAAACAGCTCTTAGTTCACCATTGGCAAATTGCTGGGAAATTTTATTTAATTTTGTTGTAGGACTATATTTATTGATAAATACAAGGAAGGAATCAGCTTCACTAATATTACCTACTTCATCCACAGCAGAAATTGAGAATCTATAAACACCATTTTCAGGATTTTCAAATTGAATTGTTGAATTTCCTCTAGTCTGGTAGCCAGATTTTACTTTTCCAGCTTTTTCAATTTTCTTGCTGTACTTGTCACGAAGTTTATTAAGTTCATTTTCAACTCTGCTGCGGCTCATTGTAATAGGATGATTTTTATAAACTCCAAGGCTGGAAGGAATTTTTCCAAGTTTTACCAGTTCATAAATGTAATAAGAAGCTTCCTGATCTTCTCCCTGTTTATTTTCATCAAAACTTTTATTCCAGTTCAATCTGAAATTACTTGTTTTTATAAATCCATAATCATCAATAAAGTCCTGAATAACTTCAGGTTTCTGAGGAGGAGTAATATCGTGATAGTAGTCCAGAGATCTTACTTCATCAGACCAGTTTCCTGCATTATCTGAAATAAGAACATTTAATGTATAAACACCATCTTCATTAGCAGAAAGTTTAATTGGACGCTGTTTTCGAGCGTTTTCTTTATCAGGTTCAAGAGTATTTCCAATTCCCCAGGTATAGGTATATCCTTTGATTCCTGAAACATCATCCGGATATTCAATATTGATTTCTACATCTTTTTTTGCACTTCTCTTTCCTGCTCTAAAGGAAACAGGAATAAGGGTTGGGAAACCTACAGTTCTATCAGGACCAATTACACTGATTCTTGTAATTCCATTTTTTGTATTCTGACAGATAAAATTCAGGTTTTCTTCACCTTCTTCATCAACAAGAATCAAAGGCGATGGAAAAGAGTTTCCTTTTGTATAATCAACACCACCGTTTCCGCTTCCAACTTTTTCTGTAAATTCAATATCATTGTTGATAAGTCGTCTCAGCTGAAGTTTGGAGTTCTTTAATGAAGTATCTTTTGAAGTATCAGGTTCATACCAGGTTATGTACAATCCATTATCAAATACAAAAAGTTTACCTTTTGATGCTATTTTACCAGAACCTGAAATATTCTGAGGATCTTCTACATTTGCATTTCCATCCAATGGTGAGAACATTACAGAAGTTTTATCACCAGAGCTTCGTTCCCAGGATAAATAAAGTTTGCCATGATAATTACAGATAAATGGACTCTGATCCTGTTCAATGGCCTTTGTATTCATCATAACTACTGGTTTTGACCAGGTTCTACCATCGTTATAGGTAATTGTCTTGTAAAGCTGATAATGAGAAAGAGTTCCTAAATCTTCTCCTGCGGCTGATTGCTGTGCCTGGAAAATTACAAGATCTCCACCATTAAACGGAATAAGGAATGGAATGAAAGGATTGGTAATTTCTTTTGGCGGCTGAAGAAGTTTTTCTCCAGACCACATAATTCCATCAGAAGAATCTATATAATAAAGATTGAAAATCTGTTCTACTTCAACAGCTTCTTCTTCGGTTAATGAAGCTACAGAAGTATCTATAACTTTTTCCTTTGTAACATCATCAACTAAAGAATAGAAAAGTCTGAAACTGCCAGTACTTGTAATGTAGGCACGAGGCCCAATAACTGCCCTGTCAGTACGAATAACTTTTTTATAGAAAGTCTGAGCTTTATCTGTTGAAGTAAAAATTGTAAGACCGTTATTCGAAGGAACTGCTACAAGAATTGTTCCAGAATTTGAAATTTGAGCGGTATAAAGTTCAGGAACTTCCCCCGAATATTCAAAAGTTCCCAAAAGTCGTTTAATTACAGGCTTTGTCAGTTTTTTTGTATCTGAACCGTAACGAGCAACCATTATCTGAATCTGCTTTGAGCTGGAATTAACTTCCTGCCAGAATACATAGGAATCAGATCCATTTCTTACAGTTTGAGGAAATCGTCCTTCCGAAGAAGAAATTGCCGCAGGATAATCATACTGAAAAGAAGTATCAGCAGCCGCAGCAGGCATAATAATAGTAAAGAGAATAGTGAAAGTTAATAATGCTTTTTTTATTTCAGACAAAAACTTCATTACTATTATTTCCTCTTGGCATCAATCTGAGTCTTCAAGTTCTGAACTTTTTCAATTCTAATTGCATTAGGATTCTGAGCCAGCAACTGAGTCATTTTTGCATAAGCAGTATCGTAGTTTCGAGACTGATATGCAGCCAATGCCTGCTGGTACAGTGTTTCCTGACTGGCATTCAAAGATGGAGGTGCAGATGTCTGCTGTGCACCCTGCTGGATACTGATATTATCCTTTAATCTCTTAGCAGTTGCATTAGTTGGATCCAGAGCCAGAGCCTGGTTCAATTTTGAAAGTGCCTGCTGTCGTTTTCCAGCTTTAATATCCTTCTGAGCATCGGTAACAAGTCGTGCAGCCCTTGCCTTTCCACTATTATCAACAGGTCTTTCACGCATACCAAGTTCAATTTCGATATTATAAATCTTATTCTTAAGATCCTTGTTATTTGGTTCCATTAACTGATAGCTTAAGAGGTCATTATAACCTTCAGTTCTGACATTAGGATCTTTATTCTTACATTTCTTTTCAGCTTCTGCAATTTTTTCTTTGAAAGTTTTTGCAAAAGTTTCAGGATTCTGAACCTGCTCAATCTTAAGTTTGAGCAATGCAACATCATTATTGAAAGGATAAATCTTCTTAATCTTTTCAAGATGTTCGAGAGCCTTATTAAAGCTCTTATTTCCTTCTGCTTTTCTTCCCTCATTATACAAAGCAACACCTTCGTCATAGCAGAGGTTTGCTTTATTTAAAATCTGAGACATTTCTGCATAAAGAGGATCAGAAGGCAATAATTCTCGACCTTTCTGCAGGTTAATAGCAGTATTAATAAGAACATAAAGATCTTCATATTCTGAGTTTGTATCATTATGTGTCTTAGCCCAGAGTTTTTTAGCAGTCTGAATATGAGAAAGAGCTTCATCGTAATTATCGTTCTGCATATTTGTTCGGGCAGCTTCATATTCCTTACGGGAATTAATAACGACAGATTCGTTCTGACCGTCACGGATTTTCTGAATCAATTCTTTATGCTTATTATCTGCTTTTTCTTCAAGATTAGCATCGTACATATATTTCAAAGATTCAGCATACTTACTCATTGCCTGTTCAAGAAGTTCCTGTGCATCATCCAGTTCAAGTTTCTTAATTAAGCTTTCTGCTTCTGCCAGTAATGCATCACCATTATCCCGGGCAATTACTGCAATTTCATAATCCTTCTTAGCTGCAACAGATTTAGCAGCAGTTTCTTTATCTTGTGAATCAAGACTTGAAACTTTTCCGGCAATATATGTACCAGAATCTTTTACAATTCCAGCAACTTCTGTATTAGTTTTCCAGCTCTGATTTTTAGCAAGGGTTGTTTCAAAATCCTTCTGTGCAGTTGTAAGAGAATCTCTATTAAGTTTAAGTTCACCCTGAATAAAATCAGTAAGTTTTGCAGTTAATTCAGGATATTTCTTAACATCAGCATCCTTATCTGTTGGCTGATAGTTTTCTTTAGCATATTTAAGAAGCAGTTCAGGGAAATCTTTAATAACATCGTAAACTTCCTGATCAATTGGTTCAGAGAAACCTTTGTGATATACATCAGCATACTGAATATATTCTTTCATCTGGTCTGCATAAATATCAGCACTTTCTTTATAAACACCAGTAACTTCTTTCCAGCCAGTTATAAGTGAAGATGAAGAATATGCACTTACTTCTTCAATATAATTTGTATATTTATCAGAAAGGGCTTTCCAGTTCATTAAATCTGAATTTCCATCAGCCGCTGTATTCTGAGAAGTATTCTTTAAGTAACCTGCACTCCAGTTCTGATTTTCAATCCTGAGTTTTTCTTTGTCTCCAATAATTTCAGACATTCGGGAAATAGAATCAAAAAGACTCTGAATATAAACAGAAGAATCGAATGAACTGTCCCCTTTGTTATTTTCAAAGGTTGTAAACAATTCTTTCTGAATTTCAGTCTCTCGATTCAAATCATCAGCAATCTTGATGATATTCAAAGTAAGACCTGAAAGGCCTGCAATATAGTCAAGAGAATCATTATATTCAACTTCTGGAACGACAGCCTTGCCATCAGAACCAATAATATTTTTATTTAAATCATTTACTCGTTCACCAAGACCTGAATAATCTGTCAAAGGTTTAACAAAATTGTTTTCATCAAGGAAATATGTATACTCTGCAAGTCCAAGAATATCTTCAGGTAAGCTCTGATCATACTTTTTGCCAATTGCAGTTATCTGCTTTGCAACAGCATTTTTCATATCCCCTATTCTAGCATTCCATTGAGAATCAATTATACTTACAACAGAAGCCCTGCCATCTTCAACTGGTCCATTTACAAAGTGCTGCATAAACGAAAGATAAGAAGCATCCGTAATATCCGGGTCAATGGCTTTCTGAACTCTATAAAGCTCTCTATATTTTTTTCCAACTGACTGAATCTCATTTCTGATTTTTCCTAAAGCTGTAAAATCAGACTGAATTTCTGGATAAAGGCCATTTGCCCCTGCATAATTGTTTTCATCAACATATCTTACAAACAGCTGGGTATC
This sequence comes from Treponema sp., assembly GCA_045627625.1. Lineage (GTDB taxonomy): Bacteria > Spirochaetota > Spirochaetia > Treponematales > Treponemataceae > Treponema_D. The sequence goes on along the minus strand of JAZQOB010000058.1, from coordinate 26,951 downwards.
GGCATTAAGTTTATCCTGAAGCTGGCCAAACTGGTCTATTAAACCAAGCAGCTGCTCCTTAAGTTTTTCGACTTCATTTACGAGACCTTCGTTAATATCCCAGTCTGCATGAAAGTCATCTTCATAAAGATTAAATCTACTTTTTAAAACATCAACGGCTTCTACATAATGTTCCGCATCTGCAAGCTGAGCAGCCTGTTCCTGCGCCTGTCTGAAGAGATAGGCATTATACTGGTAAAAGTACATCTGAACAAAGCTGTCAAAAAGTTCTGTAATTGCACTTGGAGGGTTCTTTTCGATTTCCTTCATTTGAGTGATGATTTCACCACAGGCAATAAAGTCTTCCGGGTTATCATTTGAAGTTTTTACAAGTTCTTCGAAGAGAGAAGAATACTTTTCACGGCGTTTAAAAATAAGACGAACATATTTTTCAGCATTATCAAAGCGATTCGGATATTTTCGGATGTAATCGTGAAGTTCTTCCAACGCGAGGTTATATTCTTTTTTCTTAATATCCCTCTTAATCTGTCCAATAGTCTTAATATTACCTTCGACAGCCTCTTCTTCCCTGACATTAATTTTATCAAGGTCTTCCTGAGCACTTATAAAAGACGGAGTGAGAAATACTAAAAATGTTAAAAAAAAGAATATTTTCTTTTTCATTTAGGCCTATTATATATATTTTCGGTAATATCATTAATAATATAGAGAAAAAAAACCGATAAATAAGTAACATTTTTAATAATTTATGTTTATAATGGCAGTAATGAAACATCTTAAAAGATTTTTTTGTACATTTACCACTCTTCTCATTCTATCACAGTTTAGTGCATTGTACTCTCTTTCTTTGTCAGATATTTCAACAACAATTTCTACAATCTTCCAGGATGCATACAGCGACAATGAAGGTCTTACTTCATTCCGTTCCCTTTTGATTCCAATTGGCGGACGCTCTGAAAGTCTTGGTTCTGCATACACAGGTTTAAGTGACGATGCAGCCTACATAAACTTCAACCCGGCAGCTGCCTGTATCCTTAAAGACACACAAATGGGTGTTTTCCATAATGCATGGATTGCAGACTCTAAAATGGAAACACTGGCATACACAACCCGTTACAAAAATTTTGGTTTTGGTACTCAATTATCCTGTTTCTATGTACCTTTTACCGAATATAATCTCCTAGGCGAAAGAACAGCAGGTAACTATTATTCAGAAACAAATATTTCTGTAAACGCAGCTTACAATCATATTGCAGGATACGATTTTAAAGGACTTGCAGTTGGTTCTTCTATCAAAGCAGCCTGGAGAAGTGTTCCAAACTTTACAGATAACGATACAAATGAGATTATTCCCCGTTCAGGTCTGTCCCAGTCTTCACTGGCTCTTATGGCTGATTTGGGTTTAATGCTTCAATTTAATTTCTTGAAATATTTCTCTTCAAGAGATCCTAATGTAAGAATTGGTGTTACTCTTGAAAATTTTGGAGCAGCAGTAACCGGTTTTGGAACAAAACTTCAGATGGATGACCCTCTTCCAACCTTTATCGGCGCAGGTATTTCTGTAAAATTCCTGCCTATTATTACTGCCTCTGTTGATATCAAGCAGCCTATAAACCTATATCATATTACACAGTCTTCACTTTTCTCTTTAAGTGCAGGTGCATCTATCGATTTTACAAAAGATTTCAGTCTTCTTGCAGGGCTCGAGCTAAAAGGCGGAAACCCTAGAATCAGTGTAGGTAGCGAACTTGAAATCAACAATACAAGATTTAACTTGAACTATACCCTGGATTTAACTTCTTCTGTAAGTCCTGTAAACCGTATCAGTTTATCAGCAAGAATTATGCTTGGGGACAGAGGCCGCCAGGAAGAAATGAACGAAATCGATAAGCTTTATCTTGCAGGATTACAGGAATATTATCTTGGTAACTGGGAAGAAGCCATTGAAGAATGGAATAAAATTTTAACAATCTACAACAAACGATACGATCCTGCCATTGCAGGAATTGCTAGCGCACAATCACAGATTGATATGCTGGAAAAAGCTCGAGAAAGTATGTTCTTTAGTAGTGAAGAATAATTTTTTTGACCTACTTCTTTTTTCTGAAAATACGATAATTCATCCAAGGGAAAATATCATCTTTTGTTTCCAGAGTTGTAAGCCATTCTGTGCTGACTTTATTTGAACCTAAAGAATCAAAAACTGTTGTAAATGCGCAAATCGATTCCTTAAAGCGCTGTTCTGCATATTCAGGGAAAATCTGATCTTCAATCATTTTCTGTAAACCACTGGACTGAGCAATCATCAATTCCTTTGCACCAATGTTTAAAAGTCGGGTTTTTAAACCTGTATCATTGGGGAAACGGTCTGCAAGATCAATCATTCTTTCACAGGTTTTGCGGATATAACGCATCATCCAGGAATTTCTACTTGAAATAAGATTTTCACCATAACCAGTTCCAGCATCACTTGAAGCAGAATAATAAGGTGAAACTTTTTCAAATACAAATGGATTTTCCATCATATCACAGCAGTTTGCAGAAGTAATTCCATATTCAGAAGTTTTGCGGAGAACAGTTTCTAACCAGGAAATACTTTCGCCCCAAGTTTCCACAAGATGATTAGCATCAAGAGTACAAACTAAAGAAACAAAATCAGATTCACCACAACAAGCTTCTGCTTTATTTAAAAGTTCAGATTTATTTTTTAAGAAAGTTTCTGCATCTTCAATTACCTGCTGTTTTGCAGCTTCAATATCATAAAGATACTTGTTTTCTTCATCTGATTCTTTATTCCAATATTTGTAACCTGTAGAATATCGAGGAACCCCTTCTCCAATTAAAGATCTTAACTTTTCAACAGGAAGTTCAAAACCAATATCGCAGTTTTCATTTCTATAAATTTCGTTTGCAGCGAAACCTTCTTCACCAAAAATTTCATCATAAATGAATCCATCTGCTGGGAAAACTGCAAGGGCATTATCAAATCTGTATGGATGGAAAATACCTTTTGAAGGAATGTTCTGACACAGCAATACACTTCTTGCATCAAGAATTGTGTAGGAATAACCATAAGCTCTGATTATTTTTTCAATACCTGGAACATAGCCCATACTAGGAAGCCAGAAACCATCTGGAATTTCTCCAAAACTGTTTCTGAAAGCCTGCAATCCAGTTTCAATCTGAGCAGAAATCACTTCAGGCATATCAGCATAATGAGGAACAAAAATATCTGTACCACAAGTTGCAATAATCTCAAGAATTCCATCATTCTGTAATTGAGCAAAAGCATCAATAAGTCTCGTGTTGTATTTACCTTCGAATGAAGATTTCAACTGAACATATTTATTCTGAATAGTTTCGATAATTTTTGTATCTAAATCAGGAGTCTGATTAGCAGAAACATTTCTTACTTTTTCATCTTCACCAAGCAAAATATGTTTTTCAAGCCATTCAACATATTTTTCCTGAATTAATGGACTTTCCAGCATTGCACATAAAACAGGAGAAAGAATTATACCCATTTTTGCATTTACTTTTTCAGCTTTAAAACCATTAAGCATATCAAGTAAAGGAATATAAATATCTGAAACATCATTAAAAAGTCTGTTCAATACAGCTTCGTTTTCTGTTCCATTGTTTTCGTTATATCTGATAAAGTCCTGATTAGTTTTCAAAACAAATACTAAATTCTTCAACATATTTTTACCTTATTAAGAAAATGAATGGCGGTGATTCTTGTACTGATCCATAACAATTTTTTCAATACCAGAAATCTTTGCAATTTCAGAAAACTGAGGAATATTTCCAGGCTGCAAATCATTAAGAAAATCTGCCCCAGCAGGAATTTCAACTACAGGAGAAAAAGCCAGAACTTTTGCGGAAGTTGAAGCTTTATATACCAGTTCAATTCTAAAGAATTTTTTTCCGGCAGGAAGAAGTACATATTGTTCCTGACTGTCTGTAACTGCCTGAATTTCAAAAGCTTCAAGAGGATTAAGATCTTCTTTTGAATTAAGAACACAAACTCTAAGCATAAGGGAACAATCATCAATAGATTTAAGCATGATTGAATCATTATCACTGATATTCCAGAATACAAATGCCCAAACCGGATTGCGTAAAATACATGAAATCTGAGTTTCGTTGTAACTATAAGGAAGCATGTCAGATGAATTATTATCTTCATTCTCAATAATCATATTTTCTTCAGATGTATCTTCGTTTACTTCGGCTAAATCTAAAAGTTCACCGATTAAAAAATTTCTATTTAAGTTTTCTGGAACATCAATTCCATATTCATCTGCTAACTTTGATAAATCTGCAGAAGAAAGACTTTCAAGATAAGCTCTACTCAATTTTTCTTCACTCATAATAGCAAATAATATCTACAAAAAATGAACATGTGTCAAGTTATAAAAAAAACAATTTTTTTATATTTTTTTACTAAAGCAAAATAAACTTATACCGATAATTAATATATAAGGTGGGACGGGTGATATAGAACATCCAGGCACCTGTTGCCTTTGTTTACTTAAATTAAAAGTTGAAAAGCGTGTGAGGTTTTTCAACTTTTTTTTTGCCCTTTTGAATATACAAAGCAATTTATTTACTATATTATTTAAAAGAGGACAAAAATATGTATTTTGATAGAAAAAAATATAAAGAATTTGCATTCATTCAGCTTAAATCAAGACTGAGAATCCCAATGATAATGATTATTATTTATATGGCCATTCAAAGACTTGTTTTTCTTCCTGAAGATTTTATGCCAAATTTCTTTAATGACCTTTCAAATTACATTCGTTCTCTGGAACTTCCCGAACAGTTCAATGTTGATTTTATAATAAACAGTCTTCCTGATTATTATAATTCTTTTGCCGTTTCTTTAATCTGCAGAACGGTTTCTACTCTTCTTGTTTTTATTCTTTCAATGGCTACAAATACTGTTTACCTTGAAATGACTAAAACCCCCGAAGCAGTCCCTTTCAAGTCCTTTTTATCTGGATTTAAAAAGTGGTACATTGGTTTAGGCACAGGATTATGGAGATCACTCTGGATTTTTATCTGGATGATTCCAGCTTTTATAATTTCGACTATTGTTGGAGTTCTGGTATTTTTTGCTTCTGATTATATGAAGTTTTTTATCTGGTCTACAGGAATGATTGCAATTTTCTTTGCTACAATTCCAGCTCTTGCTAAAAATTATGCCTATTCATTTGCTATGTATATTGCCTGTGAATTCAAAGGAATAAGTCCTGCTAAAGCTTTAAATTTAAGTACCAGAATTACAAGAAATCATCTTATGGATCTTTTTGTTCTGAATCTTTCGTTTATTGGATGGATTCTTCTTGTTTCACTTACCAGAGGAATTGCAGGACTCTGGGTTATGCCTTATATGACTTTAACTGAAATCAATGCATACCATGCCCTATTAAAAGCAGCTGTAGAAAAAGGAACAGTTACTATGGCTGAATTAGGCATGGACAACACTGAAAAACCAGAACTTTCTGATGAAGAAGAAACTTCTATCTAAATATCATTTTATACACAGAAGCCTTTTTTCCATTTACAAGAGTTGTAAAACTGCTCTTGATTTCTACTCCACATTCAGCGGCTGCTTTTTCGAAAAAATCGGTTCTTGCAGAAAGAATGACCATTCTTCCATCTGGTTTTAATACTCTCTTAAAAGATTTAAACATATTAATATAGAAAGAACTTATATCACCGATATCTTCAAAAAATCCCCATGGTGGATCAGTTATTATTACATCAAGAAATTTATCCTGTATCTGAGTCAATTCAAACGCATTGTTGTGGACAGCAGAAAATCTTTCATCCAGAAAGAATTTCTTTTCTTTCCAGTTTTTAATTTTTTCATCATCAATGTCGCTGGCAAAAAACTTCGCAAACTTAAAATGCTTACAGGCTTGCAAAGGAATGGAACCATAACCTGCAAAAGGATCTGCTGCAATTTCACCATTCTTCAATTCAGCATAACTGCATAACAAATAAGCAATTTCTGGACGAAGTTCCCCTTTCTGAAGATTTTTTTCTGTGAATTCCCGTTTATTTATAAGCTGTCCGCAAAAAGCAAAACCTTCACGACGAATTGAATACCAGATTTCTGTAGAAGGTGACAGACGGTCAAGAGTCAGTCTGGAATTTCTAAGAACAGTTTCCTCTGCCCTTTTTGCAATATTTTTATCAACTTTAGCAAACTGATTTTCCTGACTGAATCTAACTCTAAAAGTTCCTTTATTAATCAGATAATATTTTTTTTCAGAACTGACAGCACCAACCAGAGAAGGAAAACTTAAACCTTTTCCTTTCATAACTTTAAGAACAAAAAATGTATTATTAAAATAAGTAATTTTAGATAAAACTCTGGAATCCCCTTCAAATTTATAATGAATTAAACCATCATAAACATTTAGAATTTTAATTCCAGAAATTCGCATGGGCAAATCCTGTGAAATAACTTCCTGAAAACCTGTAATAAAAGTCGAAATGAATTCTGCCATATTTAGATTATATACTAAAAATAATCCTTATGAAATATTATTTACTTATATAATCTATAGACACTCTTAATAAAAATAAATATAATACTAGAACACGCTATATGTATTAATGTGTTTAAAGCACTCAAGTGTTTTTAAACTAGGAGGATAATTGGCATACGTGAATAACAATAACAACAATAAGGGACAGCGAATTAACGAAATGATTCGCGTTAGAGAAGTTCGTCTTATTGATGATGAGGGAAATCAGTTAGGCATTGTTGCTACACCAGAAGCCCTCAGAATGGCAAAAGAAAAGGATCTCGACCTTGTTGAAGTGTCACCAAATGCTAACCCACCAGTTTGCAAAATTCTTGACTATGGCAAATACCGATTCGAACAGGAAAAAAAGCTCCGTGACGCCAAGAAGAATCAGAAGGTATTAAAGATGAAGGAAATCCGTATGCAGCCAAAAATTGGCTCAGGAGATCTGGATACTAAAGCCAAACATATACAGGAATTTCTTGATGAAGGCGATAAGGTTAAAGTTACAATCCGTTTCCGCGGACGAGAACTTGCCCATACCGAACTTGGTTTTGAAGTTCTGAATGAGGTGCTAAAGCGACTTACCTCGGCGTACAACATTGACAAGCCAGCCGCTATGGATGGAAGAAATATGTCAATGACAATCTCAGCAAAAGCCGCAAAATAAGAGGTTTAGAAAATGCCTAAGATGAAGACAAAGAAGTCAGCAGCTAAACGTTATTCTTTAACTGGCTCTGGCAAAGTTAAGCACAAGAAGCAGAACCTTCGTCATATTTTGACAAAACGTTCTCCTAAAAGAAAGAGACAGCTCCGCGCTAATGGTTATGTAGCAGAAGCTGATGCAAAGAAAATCAGAAAGCAGATGCTTCCATACGGTTAATAGGAGTAAGAAATGTCAAGAGCAATAGACGGAACAAAAAGAAAGAATCGTCGTGTAAAAATCTTGAAGCTTGCTAAAGGTTTTAGAGGCGACAGAAAATCAAATTACAAACCAGCCAAAGACGCTGTTACAAAAGCACTTAACCATGCTTATGTAGATCGTCATGACAAGAAACATGAATTCCGCTCACTCTGGATTGCACGTATTAACGCAGCAGTAAGAGAAGAAGGAATGACATATTCTCAGTTCATTAATGGTGTTAACAAAGCAGGTATTAAATTGAACCGCAAGGCTCTTTCTAATATGGCTATTGAAGACCCAGCAGCTTTCAAAGCTGTAGTAGAAGCTGCTAAAAAAGCATTAAAAGCTTAATTAGAGGCTAATACATGAATACACTTGATCAGGTAAAACTTCTTGAACAGAAAGTAATGAGTGCTGTTGAAAAAATTAAACAGCTACAGGCGGAAAACGATGCTCTTCGCAATAAGTGTGCAGAGCTCACAAATGCGATTTCCAGCAAGTCGGAGCAACTTGAAGCTTTTGAAAGCAATAAGAACCTGATCGAGTCTGGTATTCAGAATGCAATTGACAGACTTAACTCTATTGAATATTCAATTTTGGATAAGGCTGATCAAAACGAACCTGCCCCAGAACCAATCAACACAACTTTTGTAAATCCAGTAGAAACAGTTCCATCATTTGATAATATGGCTGATATTGCTTTTTCATCAGAAGTAAAAACTGAAGAACCAGTTGAAGACGAAAAAGAAGAAACTACTGAAAATTACAGTTTTAATCCAATTTATAATCCAGTTGAAGAAACTGAAACTTCTGAAACAGAAGAAGAAGCAAATATTGAACAGCAGAACATTGATTTAGAAAAGAAGATTGAAAATTCTTTCCAGACTGTATCAATGGGAAATTCATCCTTTACAAATTATCTTGGTGGCAGCTTCGAACCAGAAACTGAAACTAAAGAAGAAGCTGTTCCAGAAGAAAAAGAATCACCTTTTTTAAATCCTTTTGATAATTTTGATTCTATGTCTCCTGTTGAAAACACTTTTGCACATGATGCTTTTGCACCAGAAAACAATCCTTTTGACTCTTACGATTCAGACGATGAATCTTCAAGAAATAAACCTGACATTTGGTAATAACAGATTATGGGAAAACTTAAAATCGATTTATTAGGAACCTCATTCACAATTCAGGCCAGCGAAAGCGATGAATATCTTGAAAAAATTCTTTCATATTACAAAATGATGTCAGACCAGGTCAGCGGAATTGAATCCGTAAAGACTCCTTTGCAGAATTCAATTCTTGCAGGAATTATGCTTGTTGATGAATTGTACAAAGAAAAACAGAAAGTTATTGCCCTTCAAAATGGCGGTTTTGTTCCAGCTGAAGTTACAAATTCCATTGATGATACAGAAATCAATCAGAGAACCCTTGATATGATTGATAAAATTAATCAGGTACTTTAATCAAGGGACTTTTAATGAATACGAAAATCTGGATTGATGCAGATTCCTGCCCTTCTCTTGTTAGAAATCATGTTGTTAAAACTGGAAACAAATTGAACATTCCAGTTATCCTTGTCGCAAATAAAGAAATTAAATGTGATGATAATCTTGTTTTTGAAATGATTATTGTTGAGCAGACAAAAGACAGTGCTGACAACTATATTCTCGAAAATTCTACTTCAGAAGATTTAATAATCACTAGAGATATTGTTTTTGCAGATAAAATTGTTTCAAAAGGAATTGCCTGCATAAATGACAGAGGAACAGAATTTACTTCCATGAATATTAAGGAATTGCTGTCAGAACGAGATTATGATTTAGCTTTAGCAGAAATGGGACTTGTAAAACATTTCCATGAAGGCTATGACAAAAGCAAGTTCATCAAATTTGCAAACTGTTTTGACAGGGTCCTTCACAGAATCATTTAATTACGAAATAGCATCGTTGATTGCTTTGATTCGTTCAATACGAGCCATAAAGCATTCAACTAATTCAGGATCAAACTGATATCCTGCATATCTCTGAATTTCACCAATAGAATCTTCAATTGTCCATGCTTCTTTATAACAGCGAGGATGAGCCAATGCATCAAAAACATCTGCAATAGATGCAATTCTTGCAGAAAGTGGAATTTCTTCTCCCTTTAATAAAGGAGCTTCAGGAATAGTAGGATTCTTAATATCAAATTCATTAAGATTAACTTTACCAGGATATGGAGGATTATCTCTTTCAGGATTAACTTTTACTTCTCCTCCGTTCCACCATTCATGGTGATGGAAATTAATATCCATTGCCATCAAATCGTATTCTGAAGGATTTTCAAGAGAAGCAAAAACTGAAGCACCAAGCAAAGTGTGACTGTTAATTACCTTTCGTTCTTCTGGTGTAAAACGACCAGGTTTCTTTAAAATGACATCCGAAATTCCGACTTTTCCAAGATCATGGAAACGAGCCGCAATAGCCAGATTATCCTTAAATCTTAAAGCTTCTTCGGCAGGAATGTTATGTTTGAATGCCCAGTAATCGTAAATTTCAAGAGCAAAACTAGAAACTCTTTCAACATGAGGATAAGTTTCGGAAGGATCTCGAAGTTCTGCCATCTTCAAAACTTTTTTGTTTGAATCTTCAATCAACTGAGTTTTTTCAATAGCTCTGGTAACTGTTTCGGCAAGTCGTTCAATAAATTCCTGTGCCTCTGGTGTAAATGGAATTACATTGTGATTGTCATCGAGAGCATTAATAATCTGAAGAACCCCAATCAAATCATCATTTGAAGATAAGATTGGAACTGTATACATAGAAGTTGTTTTGTAATTTGTTATTAAATCACTTCCACTGTTGAACTTATATGATGAATCTTCAGGAATAGCATATACATCTTCAATGTGTAATGCCTTTTTATTTAAAGCAACCCAGCCACAAATAGATTTATCATTGATTGGAAAATCGAAGTTTGTGTAAGGAAGTTTTTCACCAGGCTTCAATAATTGCTGGCGAGTATCATTCTGACCATGCATAATCTGAAGGCGTTTTTCACCTTTTACATTGATTACCTGATAGATTGAACCGGCATCTGCATGAACATAATTTCTTGTAACTGAAAGAATCTGTTCAAGCAAAGTACTTTTATCTTTAATTTTAGCAAGGTCTTTTTCAATCTTAATTAACTGCTGAAATCTATCTGTACTCTGCAAACATTTTTCAAGAACAGAAATAATGTGAGATGAAATATAACTTGTAATCTGATATTTAATTTCTTCGGAAAATGCTACAACAGTGTTTTTATCATCTTTTGCGTTAATAAGCTGAAGAACTGCCATTAATTTTCCATCACTGGAATTTAATGGATATGTAAGCATTGATTTTGTAACATAACCTGAATTTGAATCAGGATTTTTATTAAATGAATATTTGCAGTCAGAAGGAAGCTGGTAAACATCATCAATATTTACAACTCTTCCTGTCAATGCAACATAACCACTGATTGAAGACTGATTTACAGGTAATGATAAATAAGAATAAGAAAAATCATTATCTTTCTTAAGTTTTCCAGAAAGTGTATCATTCTGGGCAACTCTCAGCTGAAGAAATTTTTCACCATTTACTTCAAAAGGAAGATAAATGGATCCTGCATCAGCATTTGAAAGGCTTCTTGTTTGTGTTAGAATTTCTGATAAAATTTCATCAGTACGATCAGTTGAAAATCTTGTATGATTGCAGATTTTACTTTTGTTTTCTGTCATAGAATTGTTTTTTTCCAAATTCATAATCCTTATTTAATCAATCAATGAGTTACATTATTTCATAAATTAAAAAATTTCAAGATAATACAGACAATTGTTTTTGAATTATTGAAAAATAAATTGGACCGGCACCAGATTGAACATCAGGTAAAATCTGATAGCCATATTCTGTTTTTTCATAATCCGGAAGACTTATATTTGTAAATCCTGATATTTCTTCAATTTTAGGTTGTGGTTCAAGAAGAGTAAAAGCCTCTCCTCCCTTGTTGAACTTTCTATAGAGTCTGCCAATCATTTCGTCATTTTCAGCAGGACACAAAGCACAGGTCGAATAAACCATAATTCCACCTGGCGTTAAAAGTCTGTACGCAGAAGATAACAAAGACCACTGCTCTGTGGTTACAGTTTTTATTCTGGAAGGCGACCAAGTATTAAGATATTTTGGATCCATAATAACATGACGCTCGGACGAACATGGAGCATCCAGTAAGACTCTGTCAAAACATTCAGACTGCCTTGTACACCAGGTTGCTCCGTCACTACAGGAACATACAATTCTGGAAGAAATGCTCTCAGGAAGACAAGTTTCTACTACCACCGCCAATCTATGTTTTCGTTCGGGAGATCTTTCATTTGACGAAAGTCTGGCTTCTTCATCCATTCTGGAAGCTATAACAAGAGTTTTTCCACCTGGAGCAGCACATAAATCTAAAATATTTTCAGCACCTTCAAGGGGAAGGCATAAAGCGGCAAAAACACTGGCACTATCTAAAAAATAAGATTTTTCAGCACCAGGAATTTTATATTCTACACTTTGATTTTCAGTAAAAAGAGAAGCTTTAAGAGAAGGCCATCTGTCTTTGTAAATTTCCTGATAAAATGTATCAAAACCTTCAGGTCCACTTAATTTTACTTTCTGTTGTTTCATTTACTTTCCGTTAATTTTAGATTTTTATTTTTAGCAGATATAAAAGCTTCTATTCTATTATCGGCAAAGCCTTGTTTTCCTGCCACAATAGAATACTCATTCTCTGAATTTTTTTTGTATTCAAGAATGCCAGTTTTTAATTTAAACTGAATTATTCGTTTTAAAGATTCTGTAAGTTTTTGTTCAAAACCAGAATCTTCCAGAGCCTTTTCATACAAAACTTTTGCGGCAGAAGCAATTCTTTTTTCAGAAACCATGATACAGTCAATTCCTGCTTCAACTGCCATGACAACAGCAATTTCTGGCGGATAATTATTGTCAGCAAGAGCCCCCATAAAAATATCATCTGAAAAAATAATTCCCTTGTAATTAAACTGATTCCTTAAAATATCTGTTACCCAGATTTTTGAAAGACAGGCCGGTTTTCCATTATCAATTTGAGTTGTAATTGCATGGGACATAAGAATCCCGGAAGGATTATATTTTATCAGCTGGCGAAAGCTTTCCAGAGATTCCATCAATTCTTCCTTATCAAGTGTAATGACTGGAAGTCCAATATGAGGATCGGTGTTAGAATTTCCTGGAAAATGTTTGAGGACTGTCCCTACTCTGTTATTTTCGAAGCTTTTTATAAAAGAACCAGAATAGGAAACAACCTGTTCAAAAGAACCAAAACTGCGGTCTCCCAAGAAGTCCTGATTTGAAACAGTAGAAACTTCAACAACAGGAGCAAGATTTAAATTAAACCCAAGACGATTCATCTGGATTGCCTGAAGATTAAATAAAAGAGATGCTTCTTCTTTTGTGTAATAAGTAGAAACATCTTTTGGTGAAGGCAAAGTTCCAGAAAGATTTCTCAATCTATTCACTTTTCCACCTTCCTGGTCTGCAGACAAAAACGGTGGAATTTTATTATTATTTTTTGAGTATTTGTAAATAGAATCAGTAAACGAAATAACTCCCTGTTCAGTATCAGAAAGATTATATCCAAAAAACAAGAATCCCCCAGGAACAATCCAGGAATCATCTGAAGGACATATAGCATTCATTTTTTCAACAGGAGAAAATGTATCATTTCCAACAAGATTGACTATAAACAGCTGGCAGATTTTTTCCTGAAGAGAAATACCATTTATATATTCATTAAAAGCCAGCTGTTTTTCTTCACTTATCTGTGTAAGCTTTACATGAAGATTTGAAGCAGACTCATGAAGTTTTATCTCTGAAGCAGTTTTATTTACATCAATTTTTTTTGCTTTACAGGAAACAAAAATAAAACAAAAAAATAGGAAAATTATTGTCTTTTTAAACATAATTAATTATACTTTAAAAGTTGGTATTTTTATATACTAATACTCATTAATTTAAATTGTAAAATCAAAAAGTAGTAAAAAATTGTTTTTCAGATTAACTTTATAGAGGAAACATGAATACTTTAACCTACTTTTTTATTAACAAAAAAAGAACCATCCTTACAGTTTTACTGTCTATTGCCCATATGTTTCTTGCAGTACTTTTTGCAATTTTACGGGTTAAATTTCTTGCAATCTACAACATTTTAAGTGCTGCTTTTTATCTCCTGATGTTACTTTATACAATGCAGATAAAAGAATTCCAGTTTTTAGTTATGGTTGCATTTGAAATTCCTCTTTATTCTTTTATTGTCAGCATTTTTATGGGATCTTTTAGTGGAGCACTTCTTTATCCAATTTCTATGATCAGTGGAGTTTTCCTTTTTTCGGTAAACAGTCAATATACCCTTAAACGATATCTTTTTATTTCAATTCCATCAGTAGTTGCAATTCTTTTAATTACATTCTGGCCTTTTTCTCAGATTCTGGATCCAGTTCATTATAAAAATTTAATCATTACAAACAGAATTTTTTCCTCCATACTTGCAATTGTAAGTCTTTTATATCTGAATATTTCTGCTCACGAAGATTTAGTTGTTTCAAGAAAGAAAAACGAACTTTATATTGAACAGCTTAAATTCATGTCAAACAATGATTTTTTAACTAAAACCTTAAACCGCCGATCTACACAAAAAAGAATGGCAGATATTCCAGTGTATTCCCTGGTAATGTTTGATATAGATGATTTTAAGAAAATAAATGATACTTACGGCCACGAAGCAGGAGATGAAATTCTTATAGAATTAACTTCGCGGATTAAAAAAGTAATTCCTGAAACTGCAATGTTTTCCCGTTGGGGTGGCGAAGAATTTTTAATCATCTTTCCAGATCATGATGAAAATGCAATTTTAACATTTTCTAATCTCTGCAAAACTGTAAGCGAAGAAAAATACAAACTGTCTCATAGTCCTTCTATTAATGTCACAATTACAGGTGGTGTTGGATTTTCACAGCCAGGCAAAACTTTCGAAAATATTGTTTCTCAGGCCGATAAGCTGCTCTACACTGGAAAATCAAATGGTAAGAACCAGGTTGTATTTCCCGAATCTTATTAACCAAATCAATACAAATTGATATACTGTAACTATGAAAAGTATTGCTGTAATTACAGGTGCCAGTTCAGGGCTGGGAAAAGAATTTACAAAACAGGTTTCTCTCAAGTATGAATTTGATGAAATCTGGATTATTGCCCGTCGATTGGATAAACTTGAAGAATTAGCAGAAGAAATCAACAAGGCTAAAAATACAAAACTTGTACGCCCAGTTGCCATGGATATTAGTGGTAAAGAAGGCGTAGAACTTTTTAATAAATATCTGGCGGATGAAGTTGAAAGCCTGAAATCAAAAAATGAAGAACTTGAAATCGGGCTGTTTATAAATAATGCAGGATTTGGAACTTACGGACCTTTTACAGAAACATCTTACATTCGCGAAATGGAAATGATTGATTTAAACTGTACTACTTTAACCGGTCTGTGTGGAATTGCCATTCCATTTATGAAAAAAGGTTCTGTTTTAATTAATACAGCAAGTCTTGCTTCCTACATGCCTTTAGGAAATTTTGCAGTTTATGCAGCATCTAAAGCCTATGTATTAAACTTTACTATTGCACTGGCTGCTGAATTAAAAGAAAAAGGAATCAAAGTTTCAGCTTTATGTCCAGGTTCAGTAAGTACAGAGTTTGCAAATGTTGCATCAAATGGAGCAAGAAAAGAAGTAAAAGGCGGAATTGGTACTTCTAAAGTAGTTGCCCATTGTCTAAAAAGAGCTTATAAAGGCAAGAAAACTTCTCTCTTACGCTTTAAGTGGAAGTTTAATGCGTTTTTAAGTAGAATAGTTGGAAGATATACAGTAGCAAGAGTTACTTATAAATATCACAAAAGACCACATAATCCAGATTTATAATAGAGGTTAGTATGAATCAATCAGTGAGTAAAGACATTATCAGTAATGCACTTTTTACAGATTTTTATGAATTAACAATGGCACAGGGCTATTGGAAAGAAAACATGAATCAGGAAGTTATCTTTGACATGTTCTTCCGTAAAAATCCTTTTAATGGAGGTTTTTCTGTTTTAGCAGGAAATGAAACACTTCTTGATGCACTTACCTCTTTCAGATTCAGTGACAGCGATATTGAGTATCTAAAAGAACAGAAAATTTTTGAACAGGGATTCCTGGATTATCTTAAAGATTTTAAATTTACAGGTGACCTTTATACAATGGATGAAGGAACTGTTATTTTCCCACAGGAACCTCTTGTAAGAATCCATGCCAACTTAATCGAAGCACAAATTATTGAAGGCCTTGTATTGAATATTATTAACTTCCAGAGTCTTATTGCAACCAAAACTGCAAGAATCTGGCTCGCAAGTAAAAAAGCTCCAATTATGGAATTCGGTTTACGCCGTGCTCAGGGACCAGATGGTGCTATGAGCGCAACAAGAGCCGCATATATTGGTGGTGCCGCAGGAACTTCAAACACTTTGGCAGGTAAAGTTTATGGAATTCCTGTCATGGGTACAATGGCCCATTCATGGATTATGTCTCATTCTTCTGAACTTGAAGCTTTCAGAGCCTATGCAAAAATTTATCCACAGAATTCAGTTTTCCTTATTGATACTTACGATACACTTAAATCTGGTATTAAAAATGCAATTATTGCTGGTGGAGAATTAGTTGAAAAAGGATACAACTTTGGTGTTCGACTTGATTCAGGAGATATTTCATATCTTACACGAGAAGTTCGAAAAGAATTGGATCGTGCCGGATATCAGCAGGCAAAAATTTCAGTTTCAAACGAACTTACAGAAGAAATCATTACAACCCTTGTTGCCGGTGGAGCACCAATTGACAGCTGGGGTGTTGGAACTCACATGGTAACTGGCGGAAACGAATCTTCATTTACTGGAGTTTACAAACTTGCTGGTCGTCATGACAAAGAAACTGACACAATTAAGCCTGCAATGAAATTCAGTGATAATCCTGCTAAAACAACAAACCCTGGAATTAAGAATGTTTACCGACTTTACGATTCCAACGGAATGGCTTGTGCAGATATTCTTGCACTGGAAGATGAAGTTATTGAAGAAAACAAAGAATATCGTTTCCATCATCCAATGGTTGATTACAGACAGTTCAACTGTACACCTGCAAAAGTTGAACCTTTATTGAAAAAGAGAATAGAAAAAGGTGAAAGACTTACTCCAAGAGTTCCTGATTCTGACCAGTTAAAGATGAGCCGTAAAAACATGAAGGCTCAGCTGGAAACTTTTGATGAATCATACAAACGAATCTTGAACCCTCACATTTACAAGGTTTCTTTGACAGATAAATTGATGAAGCTTAAGAAAGAGTTTATCGAAGCTAACATCAAATAAAACAGTTTAAGGAAGATACAACGGCTGGACATTTCGCAAAGATTTGAACAGCCGTTCTTTTTTTAACTGATCACCATCTGTAAGTATTTCAAGTTTTTTGCGGGCAATTTTTCGGGCAGAATTTTCCTGATAATTGCAGGTACAGGTATAACCACTATAGTCACCCTCTTCTGCAGCTGTAATCAAAGTTTCTTCTGACACATAACAAAGTGGTCTTATAATGGCAATGGGATAATTTTCGTACTGAAGTTTTGGAGCCATACAGGATAACTCCCCTTTTTCTACCATATTCATTAAGAGAGTCTCAAGAATATCATCCATATGATGACCTAATGCAATTTTATTGTAACCGTTTTTAATTGCATAATTGATTAATTCAGTTCTACGCTGTGTTGAACACCAGTAACAGCTCATTTTCTGTTTAGGTTTTATTCTCTCCAGTACATTCACATTTATTGATTCGTAAGGAACCTGCCATTGTGAAAACAAATCTAAAATTTTCTGAGGAAAAGCAGGAGCAAAATCATTTTGAATATTTAAAGCTTTTATTTCGATATTTGAATTTGGTCGTTTTGCACGATTAGAAAAATACTGAATTAAGGCTGTAGAATCTTTTCCACCAGAAGCACCGATAAGAATCCTGTCCCCATCTTCGATGAGATTATATTCAAATACAGCCTTATCAATCAAACTGGAAAGCTTAGGATTTTTTTTCATTATTTGAAGATTCCTGACAATTCATTTACAACAGAATTATATTCATTAAGAATTTCTTTTCGTCGGTTTTTAGTAAGACTTTCATAGTTTGAAGGAATGGTAACTTTCTTTACAGGACCTTCGATATAATAATTGACATCATAAGTCCCTTTAGATTTATTATACACTCCAACAGGATTTGGATTTTCTTCATATTCAATAAACTGAAGAACAACCAGATTTGAATTAATCAGAGAATATTCGTAAGAAACAGAAGCTACAGGAACTATTCTTGTGGAAGTACAGGAAGAAACAACAAAACCTTCAGATGTACCGCCAGTTGAAACTGCCTGAATAATAAGTTTTTTGGCCTTATAAAAATATGGATTGATTGCAGGAATAAAATCTGATTCAAAATAATTTGTTTCTTTATTATAAAGATGAATATTTACTTTGTTTGAACCATCTGGTATATTCAAGAAAAACAACAGATCCTGATATCCGTCAAAATTTGCATCATAAAAACAATAGCCGGCAGCATTGTCTTTGCATTCAATTTTCTGGGAGATATGATTAGAAGTCTTATCCATAAGATAAAGCGTAATTGAAGCATAATTATCAGAAGAATATTGTTTTACTTCTTTATCATCTTTGAACAGACTATAACATACAAAAAGATTTCGTCCGTTTTTTCCAATTTTAACTTCGCTGGCATTTGTTATTTTAGGTTTTTCACAGTACTTTAAAAGATCAAAACTTTTAAATCCATATTCTTTTTCGATCTCCTTACGAACTGTTAATAACAAATCTTGTGCAAAAAGGCTTCCTGTAAAAATTAAAGCAAAAATAAATAAAAAGGATTTTTTCATACAAACTCCAGAAGGCAATTATACATTAAATATAAAATCTGAAAAAGTCGAAGTTCCGCCTGTTTCTTTTGTAGAATACATAAAAAGAGCAGCCCTTACTCCAACAAACTGATCAAGGGTATATCGAAGTTTAACAGGTTCTCCAATTGCGGTAAATTCATCTTTATCATTCAATCTATAATAAAAACAAACCTTTTCATCATTATGATACAAAGAAAAATACATTTTTAATTCGATTGTTTTATTTTCAGAAATAATTTCCTTCACTGTTTTTATATCAGGAGTCATATCATCATAAACACCCATTGCCCAGGGACTATATGGAACCTTATGTTCTGCAATCTGAATTTTTGCTCTGTCCCCTTCGTAAGAAATTCCAATAAAACCGTATTCTCCTTCTAATGCACATAAACCAGCAACATCACCTGGTTTTAAGTTTGAATAATCAAGCTTTACAGAACAACTGCATTCATGACCAAAAGTTCTCTGAGTCAAAGTATTTGCAGCCTGCACTGGATTAATTGCAATTTTATCAGTAGAGATCGAAAAATCTTTTTTCTTAAGTGATACTAAATCTGGGTTATTAATATGATTCCATTGCCAGAAGAAATTTAAATTTCCTTCTTCATCAGTAAAATCATTACCGTACAAAGGCAAGTATTTATAATCATGACGATTATCCAAAACTGTAATCTGTTCAGGAGTAATACCATCTTTTCCAAAAACAGGAAAATCATTTATAAACTCAACATCAAGCAGAACAGGAATTCTTCCCAAAGCACCATGGTCCTGGAACAAAATTCCATACCATTTTCCATCTTTGGATTGAACAATTCCCCCCTGAGCACAACCGCTATTCCAGTTGCCTAAATCAGAGCAAAGCACATCACCACCAGTATAAGGACCATCAATCCTGTCAGAAACATAACAGGCTTCGGTTCTCATTTTTCCTTTTGGCATGTGAATCATAAAAATATAATATTTACCATTGATTTTATAAAAATGACAGCCTTCATACCCAAGATTAATTTTTTCCCTGTCATCCTGAATGATTACTTTATTTATACCACCCTCTTTTTCACCAGTTAAATCTTTTTTCATCTGAGTCAAATGAATATCAGTGTTGCCGCTTACAATATAAACTTCACCATCCTCATCAAAAAGAATGGACATATCATGATAAAAACCTGGAATCTCTGATTTTTTCCAGGGACCTGTAATGGAAGAAGAAGTATAAAGATAGGTTTTGTGAGTATCGTTACAGACAAAGCTTACATAAAAGATTCCAGCATTATAACGAAGGCTTGCTGCCCACATTCCTTTCCCGTAAATACCTTTATTGTCTAAAAGTTTTTGTTTATCGGTACCATCTAATTCATCATAAACATAGGAACAGAATTCCCAATCCAAAAGATTGTAAGATTTTAAAATAACAGCTCCGGGCATAAAATGCATTGTTGTTGAAATCATGTAATAAACATCATCAACTCGAATAACATCTAAGTCCGGATAATCACTTAGAATAATATTGGAACTGCCAGTTTTATATTGAGCCATTTTATTTTAAGATATCTGCAATACGGCTGGAAACTTCATCATTTTCTTTAGCACTACTCTGAACATCTTCCATTGCATGAACAATAAGAGGAAGCATTTCGCTTATTGAAGTAACTCTTTCTTTTAATGATGAAGTTGCTGCATTAATATTATTGATACCGTCATTCTGATTAGAAATCTGAGTAACAACTTCTTCAATAATTTTTGAGTTATCGTTTGCAACATTTACAACTTTATTTACAGAATCAGTAATTTCTCGGGTACCAATATCCATCTCTGTAATTCCATGAAGGATTTCTTCGATTGAGTTGAAGTTTTCACGAATTTCAGTTTCTGTTTTTTTGTTAGCATCTGCAAAAAGATTTACAGATTCAGCTGTTTCGCGAACAACTTCTGAGTTGCCCATCAAAGTATCAGAAATATTTTTTGCATTAACAGCAGTCTCTTCTGAAAGCTTTCGGATTTCCTGAGCGATTACACCAAAACCTTTACCATGTTCACCAGAGTGAGCAGCTTCGATAGAAGCATTCATAGCAAGAAGATTTGTCTGGCTGGAGATTTTTTCTACTGTTTTTACAAATTCTGCAATACGGTTAGAGGATTCTTCTACTTTAATAAAGTCATCAATAATCTTTTTAATAAGTTGATTCTGAGAATCAAGGAGGCCTGTAATTTCAGCCATACCTGTACGACGCTTTTCGGCAATAATATTGATATTTGAAATATTTGCAGAAATCTGTGTAATAGCTGCAGAAATTTCTTCCAGAGAATTATTCTGATCAGAAATTGAACTGGACATAAGCTGTGTCTGCTGCTCAACAATGGCACTTGAATTTTTAATATTTACAGACTGAACATCAAGATTTTCTGTATCCCGAATTAAAACCTGATAAACTTCATTGATTGAATCAACACTTGAAGTAGCAGTATCTGCCGCAGAATTTAATCTCTGGCCAACATTCAAAGACTCTTTTACCTGTCCCAAAACATTTGTAATTGTATTTAATGATTCTGAAACAGTTTCGTGTTCTTTTTCGGAATGGGCAACAATTGTTTCGTTATGAGAGAATGAAAGCAAAAGCACAGAGTTTGCAGTAATAACAGCAACAACATTAATTGCAAGTGTATTAATCCAATCTTTCAAATTCATAAAGAATTCTGCACGATAAAGAATAAATGTAGAGAGGAAAAGAAGAACAAATGAAGACACATATAAAATAATCAACTGTCCTTTTTTCATACTGATATCATAATTTAAACAACTTACAGCCATACAGAAACAGATGGTTCTATAACATACAGCAGGATCAGTAACTCTGCTGGTAAAGAAACCTACCCCATAAGTCGCAAGTGCCAGTCCAAGAGTTGCAACATAAGATGCAGCAGTAAGTTTCCCTTTTTTCACAAACAAAAGAGAAAAAATAAAGAAAGCTGACATTAAGAGAATAAGAATACCTAGAACAGCTTTTCTAACAACAATTGTAAGCAGGAGTGCGAAAAGAACAAACATCAAGCAGCAACATAAATCTCCTGTAACTAAAGCAGAAACCTTTTTTTGATCTCTATAAGACAAAGAATCAAACAAATCAGCAGGTGGGAAAAAATAGTTTTTTAATTTCATAAAAGCTCCAAACAGTTACACTCTATCCAATATACTGTCTTTATCAAAATTATAAACCCTAATTTTTAGAATGACAAACAAAATCACAAATAATGTCGCTTTCCCATAAATAAATGTTATTCAGCAAAATTTAATTGAACATAAAAATAAATTAAAATTGAAATATTTCGAAAGTAAGATAAAATGTATATATAGTAGAATCTAACACTTCAGGAGTATTTATGGCAAAATCATCAGACAAAAGATTTGAAATTTCCACTAAGGCTATTATTGGTTTATATGGTGTAATTTATTTACCTTTGCTGTTTTATTTTTTTGCTATGGCAGGCAGCAGCATTCTTACACTAGAAGAAGTTAAAGCTTCTTTCCACGGCATAGCAGTTATCCTGCCTGTTATTTTATCTATTGTTTTCCCAGCAGTAATTCTTATGAGAATGAATATAATGCTCTGTAAATACGATGGAAGTCAGCAGGCAATTGAAAGATTCAATAAATTTTTGAAAAACTTAAAGAATACAATTATTGTTCTTGTAGTTGTACTTCATTTTATCTTTGCTGGAGGGCTTGCTACAAATGCAGTAATTTCTGGATTAGCGCTTGAAGGTGTAAATAAAGCACATCCTTTCTTGAATCTTATGTTCGGTTATATTGGGGTTGCCTGTCAGATTACTCCTATGGGAATCCTTATTTATCTTATTGAAATTGAACGCCCACTTTATGAAATTCCATATCAGGGAAAATACAAAACTACATCTGTTCGTTCAAGGCTTATTATTTCCGTTGTTTTGAACATTGCAGGTCTTTTGTTTGCTACAGCAAACCTTACAATGGCTTTAATTGATTCACCACATCCAATGAAAGTTGCAAATGGATTTATTCCTTCCATTCTTCTTTCGGGAATTTCTATTCTTGGCTGTGTATTAATCAACTCTGTAACAATCAATACAGAATTAAAGAGAGCCAAAAACTTTGTAGAAGCCATGAGTAATCGTGATTATTCTGGTGATGACTTGAAAATTCATACAAGAAACGAATTTGGTTTGATTCAGCTTCACTTAAATACCTTAAAGCACACCACAAAGCAGATTATGAATGAACTTTATGCTGGTGTAAATGGAACTCTTCAGGTTACAAGTGAAATTAAAGAAAACATCAATGATACTACTGTTCGAGTTGGAGATATTACACAGCGAATTGCTGCAGTAAAAGACGAGATGAATAATCAGGCTGCAGGAGTTGAAGAAGCCAGTGCAACTACAGAACAGATTCTTAAACGAATCAACGATTTAAATGCTGCAATTGAAACTCAGTCTTCTGGTGTTGAACAGTCTACAGCTGCAATTGAACAGATGGTTGCAAATATTGGAAGTGTTAACAAAATTCTTATGCAGAATACCCAGTCTGTAAGTCAGCTTTCAAATGCATCGGAAGAAGGCCGAAAGAAGGTAGAACTTGCAGTTACAACTTCACAGGATGTAATTGAACAGTCTTCTATGCTTATCCAGGCATCTGCAACAATTCAGAATATTGCCAGCCGTACAAATCTTCTTGCTATGAATGCTGCAATCGAATCTGCCCATGCCGGTGAAGCTGGAAAAGGATTTGCGGTTGTTGCCAACGAAATTCGTAACCTTGCAGAACAGTGCGCAAAGCAGGCTAAAATCATTCAGGAAAATCTTAATGTATTCTCTGAATCTATCAGTAATGTATCTGAAAATACAAAAGAAGTTCAGGAACAGTTTGATGTAATCTATAATCTTGCACAGCAGGTTCAGAATCAGGAAAATCTTCTTTCTAATGCAATGCAGGAACAGAATGAAGGTAACCAGCAGGTACTTGAAGGAATCAGATCAATTAATTCTTCAACTGTTATTGTAAAAGAAGGTTCTCAGGAAATGATGAAAGGCGGAGAACAAATTGTTGAAGAAATGCAGATTCTTATTAACACTACCCGTTCAATTCATGAACATGTAGATAATATCAAAGAAAATGTTGATAATGTATTTACATATATCAGTGAAACAGAAGAACATGCGGAAAGCAACAAAGATACAGTTCTTGTTCTTAAAGAAGAATTTGAAACTTTTGTATTAGACAAACCTGTAGAAGGCGATACTAAAGAAGTTGATGATTTAATTAAAGATCTATAAGATGATTAATAAATAAAAAAAGGTGCAAACTAATTGTTTGCACCTTTTTTTTATCTAAATAATTGTTCTAATTTTTGTAAAAGCCAGATTATTTGTCTTCCTTTTTAATTGGTTTAACAAGGAATAAGCTCAAACAAAGAGCAACTATATACAAAATACCTGTAACAATTAATACATTCTGATAACCAGTAGGATTAACTTTTACACCATGAACTTCAATGAATTCACCAGTTTTCTGAACGATGAAGTTTGCCATCTGGTTTCCTGTAAGACCAGCAAAAGCCCATGCAGAAAGTGTAATACCATGAATAGCAGAAATAGAACCCATACCATAGTGATCAGAAAGAAGTGTTGGTACATTTGAGAATCCACCACCGTATCCTGCATTTACAATGAAAATCAAAGCAAGTACAAATACGATTAATACAACATTTCCATCACCATTAGCGATACCTTTTGTAAAGTAAACGATTGCAGTAAATACAATTGAAAGAATAAAAATCAATTTGTAAATTGTATTACGATCTTTCATTTTGTCAGCCCATGCTGAGAAACCAAGACGACCGCCAGCATTGAATACAGCAGAAATAGTAGAAATAATACCTACTGAACCTGCAAGTCCAATACATTTAACAATCATTTTTTCCTGTGAAATCAAAGCAAGACCACAAGTAATGTTCAAATAGAACATAAGCCAGATACCAATGTATGAAGCAATTGGTTCTTTTTTAAGTGTTGCAATAATTCCTTCTTCTTTTGATTTCTGCTGTGGTTCAACCCAATCAGCTGGTTTTGCAAGAAGCAAGAAACCAATGAACATCATAATGAAGTAAACAACTGCAAGAATATAGAACATCTTATAGATTTCACCATTCTGGTTGTTACCAAGAAGCTTCTGCATGATTGGAGAAGCAATAGCTTTAGCGGCACCAAAACCTGCAACAGCAAGCCCGGTTGCTAAACCTTTCTTATCCTTAAACCAAAGCATCAAAGTTTTTACAGGTGAAAGATAACCAGTTCCAAGACCAATACCCATAATCAAACCATAGCTGATGTAAATACCAATAAGGGCAATTGGACTATGCTGATGATTTCCTCCAAACCAAATAAAGAAACCAGTAAGAGCCATACCCACAGAAAAAGTAATAGAAGCAATCAAAGAAGACTTGTGAATATTCTTTTCAACAAGATTTCCAAGGAATGCAGCTGACATACCTAAGAAGAAAATTGCAGAACTGAATGGCCATGCAGTTGCACCTTTAGAGAAGCCAATGTAATCAGCAATTTCCTGGCTAAAAATTGACCAACAGTATACAGTTCCGATACTGCAGTGAAGTAACAAAGCTGGAATAGCACCTCTAATCCACTTGTTTTGAATGTTTTTCATAGAAACTCCAATTTTTAATTTAGAATATCTATAATTTTATCATACAAGTACAAAATAACAAAATTTTTCTAGTAAAATTTTCGCATAAAAGATAAAGCTGTTCCTGTAGAACAAACTTTTTTAATCTGATTTTCATCTGATCGTCTCTGTTCTTCAAAAGACAGAATCTTTGTAAGAAGTTTATACAATCCATAAACAACCAGAAGTGAACAAAGTGGCCAAACAGGAATCAAATAAAACATAATTGCCCCTCTTCCCATAATGAGGAAAGGAAGAAAAAGAAGGAATAAACCTGTTAAAGCCGAAAGTCCCATGATTACAAAACACTGTTTGTTAAAATCATCACAAACCATCCATTCTTCTTTTGCTTTATACTGTTTGTACTGAGCAACTTCTTCTTCTGTTCTTAATTTTCCTTCATTAAAATAAAAACAGAATTCATTTAATTTTTTATATTCAGGAACCAAAAGAGGCTCAATCTGCTTAATGATTGACTGTTTGCGTTTTAATTCTACAAGCTGTTTGTTCATATCAGATTTAATCTGACATCTTAAATCAGACTCTTTTCTGTTGGAATTAGAATTGAAAATATCATCCCCTGAATTAAGTGACATTTCAAGATGAGCTACAGCTTTTTCAGTAGCATTTTTAGCAGCATAAAATCTTTTTTTGAGTAATTCAAATTTCTCAAGTTCTTCTGAAGTATTAAGATATTTATTTTCAAACATATTTCGTGCCTCCGTATATAAACATAGTAAAAACTGAACAAAATGCACGAAAAATAAAGAAAAATTTTTAAAAAATAGTTAGAAATTAGAGTAGAATTTTGCTGATAATAATTGGTTTCACTCCCAAAAAAAAAGGAGTTATCATAATAGACAACTCCTTTTTTTAAAGTTTTATAAAAACTTATTTAGCAAGACCTTCAGCAACTGCTACAGCACATGCAACAGTACATCCAACCATAGGGTTGTTTCCCATTCCCATGAAGCCCATCATTTCTACGTGTGCTGGAACTGAAGAAGATCCTGCAAACTGAGCGTCTGAGTGCATGCGTCCGAGTGTATCTGTAAATCCGTAAGAAGCAGGACCTGCAGCCATGTTATCTGGATGCAATGTACGACCTGTTCCACCGCCAGATGCTACAGAGAAGTATTTTTTACCTTCGAGAAGGCGTTCTTTCTTGTATGTACCTGCTACTGGGTGCTGGAAGCGAGTAGGGTTTGTTGAGTTTCCTGTGATTGAAACGTCTACGCCTTCGTGCCACATGATTGCAACACCTTCGCGAACGTCGTTAGCTCCGTAACATTTTACGCAGAGACGTTTTGGATCGTTTCCGTATGGAATTTCTTTTACAACTTTGAGGGCTTTGTCTGTTCCTTCGCCGTTGAAGTAATCAAATTCTGTCTGAACGTATGTAAATCCGTTGATGCGGCTGATGATCTGAGCTGCGTCTTTTCCGAGACCGTTAAGGATTACACGGAGTTTGTTCTTACGAACGTTGTTAGCTTTAGCAGCGATTTTGATAGCACCTTCAGCTGCTGCGAATGATTCGTGACCAGCCAAGAATGCGAAACACTGTGTTTCTTCTGAAAGGAGGCGAGCACCGAGGTTTCCGTGTCCGAGACCTACCTTGCGGTCATCAGCTACTGAACCTGGCAGACAGAATGCCTGAAGTCCTTTACCGATATTTGCAGCAGCTGTTGAACCAGTTTTGTCTCCTGTTTTTTCAGCTGCTTTAATAGCGATAGCAGAAC
>JAZQOB010000057.1:0-3566 GCA_045627625.1 Treponema sp. | reverse complement strand
ATTACGCAAGCTGCAATTTGCGGATCGTACATAATCTCAATATTCTTTTTAATCTGTTCTTTGCAAAACTCTGGATCCATTCCTTTTCTATAAGGTCTGTCTGATATCATGGCATCTATTGAGTCTGCAACTGCTATTATTCTTGCCCCTAAAGGAATTTCTTCACCTTTAAGACCATCGGGATAGCCTTTACCGTCAAATCGTTCGTGATGAGATCTGACAATCTTTGCAACTTCCTCAAAGGATCTTACATTCTTTAAAATGTTGTACCCTTGAACAGAATGAGATTTCATTATTTCCCATTCCTCATCAGAAAGTTTTCCTTCCTTAAGGAGCACAGAATCTCTAATTCCAATCTTTCCTATGTCATGAAGATGGGCAGCAATGTGATATGTTTCCTTTTCTTCTTCAGTTAGATTCAACAGGTCGCAGATTTTTTCTGTCATCTCAGCAACTCGTGATGAATGATGACTGGTATATGGATCCCGGGCTTCCAGTGTTGAAATGATACATAGAATAAAATCATGAAATTGAGATAATGTTTGCATAATGCTCCTTTTTATTTTCAGAAAATATATGTGTTAAATCTTCCAGCCAACTGCCTGATTTCTTGAATCTACAAATCGGCTGTAAATTCCACCCTTGTCAATTAATTCTTCGTGTTTGCCCTGTTCTGCAATTTTGCCGTTTTCAATTACAACAATATTGTCTGCTTTTCGGACAGTTTTAAGTCTGTGGGCAATCATTAAGATGGTTTTGCTGCGGGTAAGTTCATCAATAGCACGAACAAGGTCGGCTTCGTTTTCAGGATCAACATTGGCAGTTGCTTCATCCAGAATAATGATTGGAGAATCTTTCAAAATTGCACGAGCAATACTGATTCTCTGTTTTTCACCACCACTAAGGCTTGCACCACCTTCTCCAATGACAGTTTCATAACCATCTGGAAGAGCCATAATAAAATCATGACAGCAGGCCTTTTTTGCAGCTTCTATCACTTTTTCCATTGGCATTTCGTTCTGTCCAAAACGAATATTGTTTGCAATTGTGTCCTTGAAAAGATATACATTCTGGAATACAAAACTGAAGTTTTTCATTAAAGAATCCATGCTGTAATCCTGAACATTTCTGCCACCAAGCTTTACAGTACCTGAATCTACATCCCAGAAACGGGAAACCAGATGACACAGCGTTGTTTTTCCACCGCCACTTGGCCCTACAAAAGCTGTAGTTGAACCTTCAGGAATCTTAAGTGAAAGTCCATCAATAATCTTGCGTTTGTCATAACTGAATGTAACATTTTCCAGTTCAATATCATGATTTGCAGGTTCCAGATTTTCACCATTAATATCCATTTCTGGAATTGCAAGAACTTTTTCTATAAGCTCCATTCCATGATTCAGGTTTCTTAAAAGGGCAGAGTAATTTCCTGCAGATTCCATCTGGGCAAATACAAGGAACGAAGAAATTATCATACAAAGAGCATCTGCCAGCGTCATAGAGCCATTAAGATAAAAGCAGATGGTTGCGATTGTAATCAAAATTCCCGAGCCCTTTAAAATCAGAGCCTGGAGCAATAAAAATGGAATAAAGGAAGTTTCCTGTCTGATTAAAACATTTTTCAGGTTTTCATTTGCCTTGTCAAAATCGGCCTTTTTCTCACCTGTAAGATTGTATGCCTTTACTTCTGCAATTCCCTGAACATATTCAAGAATACTGTCTACAATTTTTTCATCAGCATCGAACTTAGATGTGGCAAGTTTTTTCCCCTGGGCCTGTAAGCCTGAATTTGCCATAAAAAACAGAACGATTGCCCCTGAAGCAATAAGACCAATCCGCCAGTCAAAAATAAACATAAAAACTATGATGATTGCGGTTGAAATATAGCCTTGAGTACACATCATTACAATTCTGGTTGCAATATTACTCATAGATTCTGCAACGTTGGTTGTTACATTTGTGATTTGTCCCAGAGAGTTTTTGTTAAAATATCCCATTGGCACATAGCGTATGTGTTCTGCAATTTCAATTCTTTTATTTGCACAGGATTCATAACCGGCTTCTGTCTGCAAAATTGTACATTTGTTTTGAATAAGACCTGTTCCAATTACACTGAAAATCATAATTAAAAAAGATGTAAGAATTGTTCTTGGTTCCAGGTTTCCCTGCACAATGGCACTAAGCATAATATAAATGGCAGGGATTTTAAGTGCTTCAAAAAAAGACTTTAAAACTCCAAGCCACATGCTGGTTTTAAGTTTTCTTTTGTTGATTGTTCCGCAGAAATCAAAAAATCTTTTGAATATCTTAAGCATAAGTATCTATCCTCCTACTCATCTTTTACGCTGATATGAGCTTCCCACATCTGTTTGTAAAGTGCGCTTTTTTCCAGTAACTGCTGATGAGTTCCAAAGCTGTCAATGTTTCCATCGTTTACAACAAAAATTCTGTCGGAATTGATGATTGTAGAAAGTCTGTGGGCAATAACAATGAGAGTTTTTCCTTCTACAAGTTTTGCAACTGAAGCCTGAATGATTGCTTCGTTTTCAGGATCTGTGTAGGCAGTTGCTTCATCAAGAATTACAATCGGTGCATTTTTAAGCATTGCCCGGGCAATAGAAATTCTCTGGCGTTCACCCCCACTTAAATGAGTTCCCGCTCCACCGCAGACTGTTTCAAATCCATTTTCCAGGCTCATAATAAAATCATAAACCCCGGCTTTTCTAGCTATTTCTTCAACTTCTGCATCACTGGCATCAGGATTTCCCAAGCGGATATTTTCCCTGATAGTTTTATTAAACAGATAATTATCCTGATTTACATAAGCAATCAGGTTGTTCTGATATTCCAAACTAAAGTTCTTAACATCAATTCCACCAATCTGAATAGAACCATCGTTTATATCCCATAAAGAAGCGATGAGTTTTGCAATGGTAGATTTACCGCTTCCGCTTGGACCTACAATTGCGGTTACCTTACCGGCAGGAATTTCCATGTTAATTCCGTGGAGTATCTCTTTTTCCTTATATCCAAAATGAACGTTCCTAAGGCTGATTTCATTTGATAATGGAACGGCTTTATTTACACTTGGACGTTCCAGTTCCTGGCTTTCAAGAATATCTGTAACTTCCCCAATTATTAATTTGATTTGGGCAAGGTCATCTGTGTAGCTAAATACCGTAATTAACGGAGTAATTGCGCAGGTACTAAGAATCATAGCCATAATCAGCTGAGTAGAATTAATGCTTCCGTGGTAAAGCATAAGTCCGCCTAAAGGAAGCACGCTTAGCAAAACTGCAGGAGTAACAGACATTGTAAAACTGAACCAGATATTGCATCGTTTCATCCAGTCTACATAACAGGCAGCACCTTCTTTTGCAGCAGCTACAAATTTTTCATAGGAACTTTCTGCTTTTCCAAAAGCTTTAATAACTTCAATACCATTGATGTATTCAACCGCAGTATCGTTTAAATTTTTTGTGCTTTTTACACAACGGGCAAAGCTTTCCTGATATCCTACGCACATAAGACAGTAAAAGATAATTCCCAAAGGAAGTGTTCCAATA
>JAZQOB010000056.1:0-34376 GCA_045627625.1 Treponema sp. | reverse complement strand
AACAACAATCTCTTTAAGAAGTGCCTTATCTTCTAATTCTTTTTTCCTTTGCAAGGTGGTTTCCACCTTTTCCATCCTGTAGAAGCTTAGCTCCAGGATGTTTACATATAAATGAGGGATGCCTGTTTAGGGCATCCCTTTCTTTTTATTTAATATATTCCTGTAATTCTGGTTTTAATTTGAACATCTGTTCTACAACTGCTTTATATTCTTCTTCTGTTGCAAAAGTAAAACTGGTAGAACCTTTATTTTTTGTTACAAAATATAAGGTTTTTGAATCATAATTTTTCTGCTCTTCCTGTGAAAGCTGCAGAACAGGAAAACCTATCATTGAATCAAAAGCAAAGTAAGAGCCGTCAAAGATTATTCCTTTTTCATAAACTCCATATAATTTATACAAAGCCACATCTTTTGTCATAAGTTCAGCAGCAAAAACTCCACAGCCACATAAAACAAAATTCATCATTGGACCAAAATCACGAATCCAGATTGTACTGATTAATCCGAAAGCAAGAATATAAATCACAATCTTTTGAATAATTGAAGAACCTGTTAAATCCATAACTTTGTTACCTGTATCTTTAGTAACAGTTTTTCGTCTGAAAGGAATTGTCAGCAAATCTACAAAAAAAAGAATATATGCCGCCAGAATAAAAATAATTCTTACCTGTATCTGATCCATTATCTTTTACCTACCCATTTTTTTAATGTATTAACAGCGCTTTCAAAAGCAAAAGGAATTTTTTCTACATCTTCAAGAGTTTCTGCTTTTACGCAAACCAGAGACTGTACTTCAGATTCCTGAATTTTAAGACTTTTTATTAAATCTTCCACCGACTGATTTTCAGGAAGTTTTGCAGTAAAAAACATATCGCAGGTTTTATAAACAATTTCTTTATATTCATAAGTATTTGGAAATGTACATAAAAACTCTATATCAGAAATTTCTGCTCCAATTTCTTCCCTGCATTCCCGGATTACTGCAGTTTCTGCACTTTCTTCCGGATCTACAAAACCACCAGGCAGAGCAAGAAAATCTTTTCTAGGATTTTTTGCCCTTTTTTCAAGAAGAATATTAAAATCCTTATCGTAAATAATTACTCCAACTGCAGCAGCAACATTATTATACAGATCAAATCCACAATCAGGACAAAACCATTTTCTGTTTGCCTTGTTTTCTATATTTTTGCTTCCACATTTTGGACATAAATTAAAATCATTTGTCATTTAAAACACCTCATGGTCAGTGCATCTGCAAGAGCTTCAGAACGCCTGATTGTTTGAATTGTTAATGGAACGAACAATGGAATTATAGACCGGACCTTTGCCATTTTTCCTTTTATTTTTCCAAGTCCACCTCTCATAATCTGAGTTTTCATAATTGAATATGCTTCGTCAATTAAAAGAGGAATAAACTTAAAAATAATTTCAACAATCAAAATAAAATATCTTACCGGAATATGAATAAGCTCCAGCGGATATAAAAGAATTTTCAAACCGTCCACTAATTCAAATTCAGAAGTAGAAACAAAGAATCCGGAAATTACAGCCATAGCACTAAAAGTTCTTAAAATGCTGCACAAACAGAAATAGAGTTTTGATGGAGTTACCATAAACCATTTCCATTCTGTAAGATGAATCTCGTTTTCCAAAGCCGGCTGAAAAATAATCTGAAAAATAGAAAAAAACAGTAAAAATGGCAGAACAAACAGGAAAGATTTAAAAAGTTTCTTCAAGGAAAGTCCGCAAAGTTTACCGTAGACAATACAACCTAATGTAATCAGACCGCACAATAATGGGGTTCGTAACACAAGGGTTGAAATAAAAATCAGGGCAAACAAAATAATTCTCAAAAATCCAGGAAGCTTTTCCATAACAGATTTATTTTTTCTATTTTCACCTGATAAAGAAGAACCTGTTTTTCTTATGGTTTCCAGAAGTTTTGTATTTTCGTAAGGCTCTAAAGCTTCCAGTTGATTTTCGACAGAAAGATTTTCAGCTTCAAAAGAATCAAAAACCACTTCCCCATCTTCTATCCGAATCTCCCTGTCTGCAAACATAGCTTCATCTTTTTGATGAGTACTGAACAAAACAGTTTTTCCTTCCGCTGCAAGACTTCTCATTAATTCCATTATTTCATGGCGGGAGTTTCCATCAAGACCGGCAGAAGGTTCATCAAAAAGCATAATATCAGAATCCATAGCAAGAATTCCTGCTATAGCCAATCGACGCTGCTGACCTCCACTTAAATTCTGGGGATGTTTTTCGCCAAATTCACTAAGAGGAAGATTAACCTTTTCCATTGAAGAAGAAACTCTTTCCTTGAGAGCCTTTCCTTTAAGTCCCTGATTTTTTGGACCAAAAGCAACATCATCAGCCGCAAATCCTTCAAAAAGAGAATTGGCACAATTTTGAAAAGCAAGAACCGGTTTACTTTTTCCAGAAATTAACGAGCCTTCCTGTGGCAGTAAAAGTCCTGCAGCCAGTTCAAGAATAGTAGATTTTCCCGCCCCAGAAGGACCTGTCAAAGCGGTTACAGTGCCTTTATATAAAGTAAAATCGATATTACGAACCGAAGATTTTTCATCATTTTTTGAATATGAGAAATTTACATCCTTAAAACTTAAAACAGGTTCTGTAAATTCCACTTTCGTTTTAGATGAAACAGTTAATTTTGGACCTGCAACTTTCTGAACAAGTTCTTCATTTTCAAAAAAAGCAGATTTACTACCCTTATAAAAAATTTCACCTTTATCAAGTCCAAGAATTTCATCAGCCTCTTTTATTGCTTCCATGTCATGGGTAATATGAATAATTGTATTTCCCCGTTTGTGCCAGTATCGCAGGAATTCAAAAATACTCTGGCGAGCTTCAATATCCAGCATTGATACAGCTTCGTCCAGAATTAAAATATCAGGATTAATGGCAAGAATTCCACTGAGTGCAACCTTCTGAGTCTGCCCCAGAGAAATTGATGAAGTTGATTTTTTTGCCTTATGAAGAATTCCTGTCACATTAAGACATTCAATACATCTAAGTTCAATTTCGCTTTTTGGAAGCTTTAAATTCTGAGGCCCAAAAGCAGTATCTCTGTAGACAATTGTACTTACAAGCTGATCTTTAGGAGACTGAAAAACCAGTCCAACTCTTGATTCTGAATCAATTTCAATCTGACCGCTTTGATTTTTGAGGAGTCCACAAAGAAGACGGCATAAAGTACTTTTTCCACTTCCGTTAGAACCAACAATAGCAGTATAAGAGCCCTTCTCTATTGAAAATGAAAGGTTCTTTAATACTTGAGTTGAATCATAAGCAAAGGAAAGATTACTGACGGAAATAATACTCATAAAAAGAATATAATAAAAAAAAGCCTGCAAGTAAACTTACAGGCCTGAATTAATCTATAAATATTTAATTAATTAAAAATTAATTGTAATTTCAAGAGTTGCAGTTGAAGTTACAGATTTTGCTCTTGAACCACCAGCTTCCAAAGCATCTTTTTCGGCAGCTGTTGTTACATAAGTTTTTGTTTTTCTCAATTCATCTGAAGATTCATTCATTGGGAGTTTTGGTTCACCAGAAGTTGTAAGAGTTGTAGACTGTCCCTTTTCTACAGAAACATTTCCACCCATTGTCCAGTCATCAATTTCGATAGAATCAATATCGATATCACCTAAATCGATTCCCTTTTTCTTTGCAACTTTTAATGCCTTCTTAAGTGCTTTTGTATCGTACTTCTTTCTTGACCAAACAGCAACTTTTCCTTCCGAACAGGCAACTTTACCACGAGCCGAAATAATAAAATCTGTACCACGAACAGACGCAACGGCAACTGGTGTTGAAGCAGTATATTTTGCACGGCTACCATCCTGAGGTTTTGCAACTTTAGAACGAACCGAACCACTGCTTACTGAAATAGCAACTTTATTATCACCTGCAGCAAGTGTATCTACTTTTACACGAGTCATTGCAGCAACTTTAATGGAAGAACCATTGAATTTTAATACTGCTTCAGACTGAAATCCTGTATTGATTGTTTCTGATTCAGCAATTTTGTCACCAACTTTAACAGGAACCCACTGTCCGTTTCTGTTTACTTCTACTTTTCCAACTACATATGAAACAGTTGCAGTTTCAGCAACCAAAGGACATACAAATGCAAATGCAACTAACAATGCAAGTAAAACTCTTTTTTTCATAAAACTCTCCTATAATTAGAATGAAATGGCAGTTCCTAAATTAACTGAGTAAGTAGTATCAGACCCATCGTAAATATCGTAGAAAGCAGCAACATCAAGAGTAATCTTTAAATCACTGAAAATGTTGAACTGAAGATACAAATCACATTCAGGACCTCTCATAATAAATTCTTCTAAGAAAGGCCATTCAAATACAAATTTTCCAGCCAAAGCACCATAGAATGTACTTGTTGTTACAGTAATTCCAAGTGAAGGAATAATACATCCACTTAACGGAGCACATGTAGCACCACAAGAAGCTGTCAATGCAGTTACAGGAATATAAGGATTTAAGAATCCCATAGAACCAGATGCATATTCAACACCGTAATCAATCATAAAACTGTCTGTAATATAATTGAAGAAGTTTAAATTTGTATAATTTGAAAATTTAATTTCAGAAGCAAGTTTATCAAAATCTGTTACACCAAAAATCGAAGTCAATTTATAGTAAACAGTTTTCTGGAAAGGACCTGCAAAACTGAATTCTGCATAAGCACGGCTATGTTCTGGATTTTCAACATCGTAGATTGCAAGAGCTTCCAAAGAGCCGCTGTTATCTCCGAACAATGGATAATCTAATT
Organism: Treponema sp.; assembly: GCA_045627625.1. Classification (GTDB taxonomy): domain Bacteria; phylum Spirochaetota; class Spirochaetia; order Treponematales; family Treponemataceae; genus Treponema_D. The sequence continues at coordinate 29,554 of JAZQOB010000056.1, read as the reverse complement.
TTGCTTCTCCAATAAAATAAGGAAGTGCAAAAGAATAGAAAATTGCCGATGGAGATTCAACATTTCCCTTGTAATCCATCATAGAAATTGTGTGATTATTTAAGAATCCTGTGTATCCGGCAAAACCAGAAATTGCAGCACCAATAAAATCAAACTCAACCTGAGCACCATCAATAAGCTGGGCAAAAAGTTTTCTTGAACCGTCAGCAGCTGTAAATCGACCCAAATTCATATTCAATTTGCTGCTGCTTCCAATTTCAAGTTCACCAGAAATTTTCAATAAATCTACATCAAGAATATTTTCCATGCCAACAGTTGGGAAGAAGAAATTACCTTTGTAGAGAACTTCTCCAAGTGCATAAAATGGAGACTGTCTTCCAAAAGGAATTTTTCCCCATGCATATAATTCCTGAGTAAATGTAAAATCAATATTTGAAAAATCGTTTGTTTCGGTTTTTGCAAAAGTTTTTGAAAGTCCGCCCCATTCTACAGAAAAAGCAGGAACACAAATAAGAGTAAAAGCGGCTGCTACTGATAATAATAATTTTTTCATCACTCTCCTCCTATTCTTCCACTTCTTCAGTTTCTTTAGGTTCAACAACTGGAGCAGGAGCGGCAACTTCAACTACAGGTTCAATATAATCTTCATTGCCCATACCTACATCATCCAGATCCATTTTTTCCTGAACTGCAGCATAAAAAGACATACAGCTGGAAAGTGTATACAAAGCTTCAAATCCAGACAAATAATCTCCTGGATCAGAATTTTGAGAAATAACACCGTCTTCTTTTAATTGTTTGAAAGCATAACGAGGAGCCTTTTTTGTAATACGGCACATTAAACCGCCTTTTACAGAAGGCCACATCTTAAAATATAAGCTGGCAATTTTATTCAAAGGAATAACTGCATCAGGATCTGTTCCTTCCTGAAGCTGACCTGCAAAAACTAAAGCTGATACCGCATCTTCGAATGATGCATCATCTTCAATTAAATCCTGATGAACTGCAGATAAATATGAAATCTGTCCAAAAGTTACCTTTTCAGTTTCCAGAATTTTGTCCATCTTTTCTGCAGACTGCGCAAAAACAACAACTGCAAAAAGGGAAATAAACAATATTGAAATAATTCTCTTCATATTGCCAATTTTACAACATCATTATTTCAATGTCTATATTCAATTTATTGAAGAAAAGGATTTTTTGACGAAACATCAAAGCTTAATTCTGAATTACAAACCGCAAGTCTGGATGCATGAAGATAAAGTCTTGATGCCCCTTCTCCACCGTAAATCTCATCTCCCAGAATTGGGAAACCTTCTTCGCTCAGGTGAACACGAATCTGATGAGTTCTTCCAGTATAAAGATTACATTTAATTAAAAAACAACTTTTGCCTTCCAGCGAAAGCTTTTCAAGAACTTCAAAATCGGTTTTTGAGAACTGTCCCCCGTTTTTTTCACTGACAGAACCCCATTTTCCCTGTGTAGATTTTCCCGAAACCCGTCCCATATATTTTTCAACTGTAAAAGTTTTTCCAACCTTGAGAAAGCCTTTTTTGTCTGTCACTACTGCCAGATATTCTTTTGTAAATTCGTGAGTTGCAAACATATTTTGAACAGGCTTATTAACAGGACGATTTTTTGTAAAAAGAATTACTCCTGAAGTGTCTTTATCAAGGCGGTGCATTATTCCTACATAAGGAGGATTGCGCAGGGTGGCGTTTCGTTTCCATAAATAGGCAACAACCGCATCATGAAGATTCGCTCTGTTTCCTGTAATTGTCTGTTCAACCGGAAAACCAGAAGGCTTATTTATAAAAATCAAATTTTCATCTTCAAATAAAACTGCTTCATCTGTAACTTCAAACTTAATGTCATCAGGCTGTTTTTCGTAAAAGAATTTTTCTTCATCAAATTCAACACAGACTGTAGAATTGCCCCGTAATTCAAAAGCAGGACGATTTACACATTTTCCATTTACAAATACCTGTCCCGATACAATGAGACGACGGATTTTTGAGTTTGAAATTTCTGTTTCTGATTTTATTGCCAGAGGGAGCTGAATTCTTAAAAAATTATCCAGCCGCTGGTTCTGGGAAGTTTTGAATATAAACTGATTTTTTGCCATAGATTAGAGAATTGAATAGTCAGGGCCTTCTTCCCCGGCAAAAATCCGAACTTTACATTCTTCCATACATACATTTTCAGCAAAGGAAACTAAATCTAAAACTTCAGGACCAAATAAATCATCTGGATTATATGAAGTTTCTACAACTGATTCTTCGTTTTCTCCTGCAAGCCGAGACATTGCTCCATTAATCTGAACAACATCTGTTACAAGGGAAATTAAATCTGAACAATGTTTCTCTTCGTATTTTTCGGAAAGGAAAAGCAGCTGCATTTTTTCAATAGCCTTGTGATTTTCACCTTCTGGTACAAAACCGCTTTTAAAATCACAATTATTACAACGCTGCCATTCTGCAAAATCTGCAAAGAATCTGGATGCATAAATACGCAAAGGTTTTAATACAGAAAGCATCCATGGAACAGCTCTTCCAGAAGAATAAAAGGTTCTGCAGGCAAAAGCTACATCTCTACAGTAGCGAATATCCTTAGCAGAAAAAGTCCCGCTAACTCTGGCAGTCTGTTCTAAATCAGGATGTTCTGTTTGAGGAAAATCAATATGATTTGGGTACTGCTGAACTGCAAAATCCAGACGATCCATAAAGGACTTCAGGCTGTCTCCTTCGATCTGTGCATAAGTCAAATGGAAACCAAAAACAAGTCCAAAGTCATTAAGAATTCTGGCTTTATTTGCATAAATCTTCTTGTCAAAAAGCAGTTTTCCGCCCTTTTGAGTACATTTTAATGGAATGTCAAAAGAACAGAAAACCTGAGAGGCCTTTGCTATAACTTCTCTGTCAATTACAGAAGCTTCAATAAGAATCGAAACAAAAACCTCTGGCGCATACTCTAAAACCAAATCCAGAATCTTCAGAATTCGTTTTTTATCTCCGGCGATTTTTTCGTCATGAATACTGAATTCCGTGATTCCTTTTTCGGTAAGATGTGCAATCTGACCTTCGATTTCTTCAGAAGTAAACTTATATTGTTTATTCATAGAAAATTATAAAAGAGGGATTCCTCGTTTTTTACAATCTGCTTTAATTTCGTCTGTCCAAACGCTTACCTGAGTTTCGCCGATATGAGCTTTTCTCAAGAGGAACATACACAATCTTGACTGACCGATACCGCCACCAAGAGTCTGTGTCAATTCACCTTTAAGCAATTTTGAATGGAAATCAAACTTAGAGCGTTCTTCCATTCCTCTTTCTTCAAGCTGAGCTTTAAGGCTTTCTGGACTTACACGAATACCCATTGAAGATAATTCAAATGCGGCATTCAAAACAGGGTTCCATACAAGAATATCACCGTTCAAACCACGATGTCCGTCACCAGTTTCTGTAATCCAGTCATCATAGTCAGGAGCACGACCATCATGAATAGTTCCATCAGGAAGCTTTCCACCAATACCTGTAATGAATACAGCACCATATTCTTTTGCAACTTTGTTTTCTCTTTCTTTTGGAGTCAAATCTGGATACTGTCTCTGCAAATCATCTGCATAAAGGATTTTAATTTCTTTAGGAAGAATTGGTTTGATTTCTGGATAGCGGTCATACAGGAAGAATTCAGTTCTCTGGATACAGCGGTAAACCTTTTTTACAATTTCGTGAAGATAGAATACAGTACGATCTTTTGGATCAATAGCCATACACCAGTCCCACTGATCAACATAAATAGAGTGAATTGCATCAAGGTCTTCATCTGGACGAAGAGCATTCATATCTGTGTAAATACCAAAACCTGGTTCAAGTTCAAGAGCTGTAATCTTTAATCTCTTCCATTTAGCAAGAGACTGAACGATTTCCATTTTAGTTTCGTTCAATGCTTTTACTGGGAAAGAAACAGGGCGTTCAACACCGTTCAAATCATCATTAATACCAGTTCCGCTTCCTACAAAAAGAGGAGCTGTAACACGAGTCAAGTTTAATTCTGTTGATAATGCAAGCTGGAAAAAATCTTTTACAGCTACAATTGCATGTTCTGTTTCTTTTGGACCTAAAATTGCTTTATATTTTGAAGGTAATTTCATCATTTTATTCACCGTTTATTTATTAAGATTTAAATTTGAGGATTATTCCCCGTCGTAATTGATTAATGTAGTTACTTTGCAAGGAGCAAGAACTTTTTCATAATTTAATGCGGGAAGACCAATTACACCAAAGAAATCAGTAACTTCCCCGCCTCCCTGCTCAATAAGGTTTTTAGCAGCAGCTAAAGTTCCGCCTGTTGCAATTAAATCGTCAATTACAAGAAACTTCTGTCCGGCTTTTACATCAGCCTTGTGAACTTCAACAGTTGCAGTGCCATATTCAAGAGCGTAGCTGCATTCAAAAGTATCGCCAGGAAGTTTTCCTTTCTTTCTGATTAAAACAAGTGGAAGTCCCAGTGCCTGTGCTAAAGGACCTGCGAAAATAAAACCACGACTTTCTACAGCCGCAATGGCATCGATTTTTGCATCTTTATAAATGTTTATCATTTCTTTAAAACATTCATCTAATGCCTGAGGATTTACAAGTACACCTGTAATATCATAAAAAAGGATTCCAGGTTTTGGGAAATCTGGAACTCGACGGATAGCTTTATCAAGCAATTCTACATTCATAATAATTCCTTATAAGTACTAAAAAAATACCATATAATTTTACTACTATGAGTTATTTGTCGCAAGATTTTTTTACGATTTTCTACCAAGGAAATAAAGAGAAATCAGAATAAGGAGAACTATATAAACTGCAAAACCCAGGGCAAGAGCCGCGAGGGAACCAGTTATTCCGAGAAGTACAAAATTGAAGACGCGGAACTGGAACATTGCAATCTGATAGAAGAAATATTCAATGGCAATAATTACAGGGAAACCTAATACCCAGGAAAGCTTGAAGTACATAGTTTCGCCGATTCGGTTGTTCCATGCAAAAGAAGCAAGGAAAATAAAAAGAATCATTATGAACAACGGATAGAAAAGACGATTCAGTACAATCTGACCGAACATAGCCTGAGAATAACCAAATTTTTCTGCTTTTGAAACAAATTTTATAAGTGAACCAATAAATGCAGTTTTAGGATTTACTGTGGAATTTTCCAGCATGACAAAATCATCAAAATCCATAGGGAAAAGCATATAGTCATTTTCAAAATGTTCCCCTTCTTCTGCATATTTAAACTCCGACTTTTGAATCTGGCTGGAATTATCACGACCGATGGACTTCAGCAAAATATATGGAACATAATTTGTTTTTTCATCAATTTCGAGAATAGACTTACTTACGGAATTAATGTTTTTTACAGAAACTGACATTACTTTTGCATAAGGACAATGCATTGTTTTTACCCATTTGCCCTTGCTGTCAAAAGAAACAATGCTTAAATCTCTTAAATACTGAATTGTCTGTCCAGTATGTTTTACTTCGGTCATTCCCTTAAAGTAAACAATATCCTTATTTCCACCTAAACGGTCAAAAGAGAAGTAAACGTCATTTGCAGTTTCAAAGCTCTTAAGTTCAAAAGTTTCATCTATAAAGAAGAATTTCTGTTCAATTCGTTCTCTTGCAATTTCGTAGTAGAATTTAACATCGCTGTCATGCTTCATTTCGGTATCTTCCGAAAGCTGACGGAAAATGTAGTAGGCCTGAATATCATCCTTATTCATCAAAGCCTTATAGCCTTCATATTTTGCATCAAACTGATTCTGTTCTTTGGTTTTTGAACTGTTGTATTCAGATTCAAGATTTGCCCAGGCATCAGTTGAAATTCGAATCAGACTGTCATAATTAGGATCTTTTGCAGTTGCCAGTTTCTTTCCACATTCAGCATAGTAATGGGCATCAAACCAGTTTTCTTTTTCACAGGCCTCAAGAGCTTTTGTAAGGAAGGAATGAACTTCATTAATGGCATCAATATCTATTGATAAAGATTTATCTTCTTCCACAAGAGGTTCTGCATTTGTAAGATCGAACTGCATGGATTCAGTTTCAATCCGGTTTAATTCCATATCTGCCAGAGCAAGAAGATTTCGAGCTTCTTCGGATGTGGCGTCCAGTTCAAGAGCAGCTCTGGCATATTTATCCGCACGCTGATACAAACCTTCGTTATAAAGATTTGTACCAACTTTAATATATTCCGAAATGATTTTTGGTCGGTTTACAATCTGTTCTTTCTTCTGCTTAATGGCAAGAGTAAAAACTTCTTCCGAAAGAGAAAGTAAAGCAGTACAGATGATTACAGAAACCATTACCTGCTTAAAGCGTTTGAACATTGCAGAAGAAAATCGTTTTGTACTGCCTTCACTGTTGCGGCCAAAATAAACAGAACAGCTGGCTGTAAAACCTGTAAGAATGATTGCAGGTAAATATTTGAAGAAATATTCAAAGGCGGTGCAGAACTTATACAGAAAAACTGAAGATTTTGGAATTTCAACCCCAACAGGGCCTGCAAAGCCGGCAATAATACAAACAAATAATTCAATTCCAAGGAAGAGAGAAATAATACCTATAATCTTTTTCATTTTATTCTCCCCTCTTCTTTGCTGCCTTTCTTGTTACAAAGAATCTTACAATTCCTGTAATGCAGAAAATCAGACCAAAGAATGTATTGATGATTACCAGCAGAGGTTCATCCACAATATTTCCAAAGCTTTTAATAATTCCGATATTACAAAGTTTTAATGATTTAAAACCATCAAACAATGGTGTATAGAACAGAGAATTAAAGGACAAAGCACAAAGGGTAACAAGCATGACAAAACAACCGTTTAATAAACTCCAGTTAAAACAGTTGGAAAGTCCATAGATTGAAGACAAAACAAAAGCAAGAGAAAGGAAACCTAAAAAGAAAGTCCAGCCTTTTTCAAAAGCAATCATTCCTTTATTCAGTAAAAGTCTGTAACTGATTAAATTTGCAGCGGATTTTTCATTCTTGAAAATCTGTGAAAAAAGAACATCCTTATAAGGTGCTGACTCTTTAGCTAATGGGAGAGAATCTTCATCTTTTACAGAAAGAACTTCTACAATTCCTTCCTGTGAAGTATTGATTTTTACTACCGAAACTGTATTTCCATTTTCAAAGGAATCTAAGAAATAATAGTTGTCTTCTCCCGCTGTTCTAAAATAACTGGATGAAAGTCCTTCTTCATAAAAAACAGGACTCTGTAAATACTGTCCACGATGATGGAAAATTCCCGGAAGAATTACACTCCAGGATAAAGCTGAAACTAAAATGAACATTACCAGCTGGCCAAAACCACCCTTGTAACGGATTCTGGAATAAGCCACCACAGAAGTCATGTAAAATACAAGACAAGCCCCGATATAATAAAAGGCATTTTTAATAATCTTCATATCAAAAAGATTGATTGAGTTTCCTGCAACATAATTAAGAACGCAGTTATACAAAGTGTAAGCTATAGTTCCAATTAGCAAACCAAAGATTGAGTATAAAATATAAACTGCAAGAATTTTTAATGCCTTTTTCATTCTAATCTTTCTTATTATAGTATAAAAACTCGTTTATGTGAAATTTTTCTTGTAACTTCCTTTACTTATTGTCTAAATTGTTTGACCAAATATCCTTTATATTGTATTATTTAAGATAAGTATTTATTTTGATTATTGTTCAATCGGAGTTTTTAAATGGATAATAATAACGCTTTGATTCCTGGTTTTGATCAGGATAAAGATGACAGTCTTACAATTACATTGAGAAAAGCAGACGGTATTAAAAACGGTCTTTGCATTTATCTTAGCGGTTACATTGATACATACAACTCTAGTTATTTCCAGAAAAAAGTAACACAGGTAATTGAAGCAGGTTATATCAACCTTATTTTCAACTGTTCATCATTGAACTATGTTTCATCTACAGGTATTGGTTCATTCACAGTATTCCTTAAAATTGTAAAACCTAAAGGTGGAGAAGTTGTTCTTTTGGAAATCCAGCCAAAAGTATACGAAGTATTCCAGCTTCTCGGCTTCTCACAGTTTTTTAATATTAAGAACAATCTTGAAGAAGCAGTTGCATTCTTCTCAGAAGGTGCTTTCCAGACTTCTTCAGTATTCCCATTAGTTATTTCTTGTCCTGTATGTTCTAAAAAGCTTAGAGCTACAAAAGCAGGTAGATTCCGTTGTTCTGGTTGTAAATCAATTCTTGCAATCAACGATCACGGTGAAGTTACATTAGGTTAATCCTAAAATAGTAGCTCCGATAAAAGGCGAAAGTTATAAACTTTCGCCTTTATTTTTTAACCACAATTGTTGAAAACTTTTCCTAAAAATGTGGATAACTTGTGGAAAAAGTGGATAAATCAGTTGATATCTTGTGAAAATTATTTTTATAAAAAACTATTCACAAAAATATGATTTTCAGATATATTCAACTCATGAAAAAATTACCTATCATTTTAGTATGTTTATCAACCGTTGCTGTATTATTTAATCTTACTGGATGTAGTAAAAATAACACTCAGCAGGAATTAAATATTTATTCTATTATTCACGAAGAAGAAACCATTGCCCTTACTGAATTATTCACTCAGAAAACAGGCATTAAAGTTTCCTTCCTGAGAGCTTCTACCGGGGAACTTGTAAACCGTGTTATTACCGAAAAAGACAACCCACAGGCAGATATTCTTTTAGGTGGAGCTTCTTCATATCACATGCAGGCCGACAAAGAAGGCGCACTGGAAGTTTATGCTTCAAAAGCGGCTAAAAATGTTCCTTCATATGCTGTTTCTCCAAACAATACCTGGACTGGATTTTGTGTTCTTACATTAGGAATTGGAATCAATGAAGAACGATATGCAAAATTGTTCCCAAATATTCCTGCTCCTCAGACCTGGGAAGATTTATTGAATCCAGCATACAAAGGGGAAATTGTTCTTACAAATCCAGTAGCATCTTCAACTGCTTATCTTTTTGTTCAGGATCAGTTACAGAGACTTGGCTGGAATGAAGGCTGGAACTATCTTTTGACTTTAGCACCATTAGTTGGTCAGTTCCCAGACAGCGGAAGTGCCCCTGCAAAGCTTATTGGAACCGGAGAATATGCTCTTGGAGTTTCATATATTCACGCTCTGGCAAAATACAAGGCCCAGGGTTTCAATGTAAAGCTGATTGCCCCTCCACAGACAGTTGGAGATGTAGACTGTATTTCCATTATGAAAAATGCTAAAAACATGGATGCAGCAAAAGCCTTTGTAGATTTTATGCTTTCTAAAGAAGCCCAGGAATTAATGAGTTCAATTGATTTTACTATTCCTGTAAATCCAGAAGCCAATGGAGTTGAAGGCTCAATTCCTGTTTCACAATTGGATTTAATTTCGTATAATGTAGAAAAAGCTTCAGAACAGAAGGATGAAGTTCTTAATAAATGGACGGCAGAAGTAAAATAAACAGATTGAAATTTTCTCAAAAAGGGAATGCAGCAATTTCCATTATCTGGGGATTTGTATTTCTCTTTTTGACAGTCTGCATTATTTTTCCATTAATCTGCGTTTTATTTACACCTACAGTTCAAGACTTAAAGGCAGTAGCCGCTTCTTCAATATGGAAAACTGCTGCCTTAAACACACTTGCAGAATGTATCTGCTCTACCCTTCTTTCGGTTTTAATCGGATTTCTTTATGCCTACGGAATTGTAAAAGTTCGTATTCCTTTTTCAAAATTCTTTTCCGTTGTTCCATTGATTCATTTAATCACTCCACCATTTGTAGGCGGTCTTTCCTTCATTCTGCTTTTAGGAAAACAGGGATTTATTACTCATAAACTTCTGGGGCTTGATATTTCACTTTATGGATTCTGGGGACTTTTAATTGCACAAAGCCTCTGCTTTTTCCCAATTGCCTACATGATGTGTTCGGAAACTCTAAAAGGAATAAATCCATCCCTGGAACGGGCTGCAAAAGGACTTGGAGCTGGAAGATTAAAAATATTTTTCACAGTAACCCTTCCACTTTCTATGCCGGGAATTGCAGCTGCTTTGCTTTATATTGCAGTTTCGGTAATGAGTGATTTTGGAAATCCTATGATTGTTGCAGGAAGATTCAGAGTTCTGGCTGTAGAAATTTACACTCAATTAACTGGCTGGATTAACGGTGGAAAGAGCGCAATTCTTGGAATCCTCCTTGTTATTCCTTCGGTTATTTTATTCACCCTTCAGAACAAACTTACCAGAAAAAATATGGCAAGAACTGCAACTATAAGCGGACATGGACAAAATCTGGATTCAGAAAATTCAAGCAAAGCTTCAAAAATCTTTTTCACCATATTCTGCAGTTTTATTTCTCTTTGTGTCTTAGCCCAGTTCCTTGCAATCATTGCAGGAAGTTTCCAGAAGCTCTGGGGAATCAACACCAGCTTTACCTGGGATCATATTAAAACTTTATCCCGATGTTCTCTGGAATTAAAAAATACCCTTACTTTTGCACTGGAAGGAGCTATCTTAAGTACAATTCTTGCAACTGCAGGATCCTATTTAGTATACAGAACAAAATGTCCTTTCAAACCTTACATTGATACACTTTCTCAATTGCCGGCCGCAATACCAGGAACTCTTTTTGGACTTGCCTTTTCTCTGGCTGCCGCAAAATTGAATTTTCATAATTCAAAAGTATTAATCGTAATTGCAATCACTGTTGGCTTTTTACCATTTTCCTATAAATCCATAGCTGCAGCCTTTTCACAGATAAAAACCAGTCTGGATGATGGAGCCACTTCTCTTGGAGCAGGGCCTGTAAAGGTTTTAAGTTCAATTCTGGTTCCAATTGCAAAGGGAAGTATTTTCAATTCTTTCGTATATGATTTTGCACGGGGAGTTGGAACAATGAGTGCAGTAATTTTCCTTGTTTCGTTCAAAACTCCTCTTACTTCCATTAAGATTTTGAATCTTGCAGAACAAGGCTTCTGGGGAGATGCAGCAGCACTTGCAATGCTTTTGACTATAGTTACCTTTGGACTTATGGGAATTGGAAAATTAATTATGAAAATCTGGAGTTTGAAATATGGAAAATAAAAAAATTGCTTTACATCTTGAAAATATTACTTTTGCATATAACAAGGACAAACCTGCCATTGAAAACTTCAGTCTTGAAGTTGAAAAAGGAAGCTTTACAACTTTATTAGGTCCAAGTGGCTGTGGAAAAACAACAATTCTCCGACTGATTTCAGGTTTTCTCGAACCATCCAAAGGTTCTGTTAAAATTGACGGATTAGATCAAAAAGGGATTCCGGCGGACAAAAGAAAAGTCGGAATGGTTTTCCAGGATTACGCACTCTTCCCTCATATGACTGTTCAGAAAAATATTGAATACGGAATTAAAATTAATGATAAGAAGCTTTCTAAAGCTCAGATTGAAGAAAAAGTTCTAGAAGCCGCAAAAAGTCTTAATCTTGAAAAATTATTAAAACGATATCCGAATGAACTTTCCGGTGGACAGCAGCAGCGAGTAGCCCTTGCCAGAGGTCTTGTACTTAATCCTAAAATACTTTTGATGGATGAACCGCTTTCCAGTCTGGATACAAAACTTCGGGAAAAGGTTCGGGATGAATTAAAAGAGATTCAGCAGAAACTTAAAATAACAACTATATATGTTACTCATGCCCAGGAAGAAGCCCTTTCACTTTCTGATACAATTGCTGTCATTAATGAAGGAAAACTTTTACAGCAAGGTTCTCCAAGAGATGTATATTTTAAACCTCAGGATGAATTTACAGCAGATTTTGTAGGCAAAGCAAACTTTATTGAACTAAATAATCAAAGCTACATGGTTCGTCCGGAATGGTTCAGCCTTTCAAAAGAAGAAACCGCCCATATTACAGGAACAGTTCTCTCCACTTCCTTCCTGGGCGACCGCACCCGTTTCCAGATTGAAACCGACTCCAACAAGCTGATTATAGCAGATTTACCAACATTAGATTCTAATTCACTGGAAGTTGGAAGAAAGGTATTACTGAATATCGAACACAAGTGGAAAATCTAAATAAATAATCTTAAAAGATAAAAAAAAGAATGTTGTTTACACTACAAAGCCTAGTAAAAGTCATAGTCGACACGCTTTTCTAGTCTTCTTCGTTTCAACACCATTCTTTTTTGTTGGCAAGTTCCGAAAATAAAATATATTTTTAGCTTATCCTTCTAATCCATCATTTCTTTTGATAATTCCATTATCATGTTGTAAATAGGTTTTCCTCCGGGTACCATAGGCAATACCATTTCATCCTTATCGACGATTGCTTCCACGATAGCTGGTTTTCCAGATTTGAATGCCTTTGCAAATGCTTTTTCAAACTGTGCAGCATTTTTTGCTTTATAGCCTTTAATACCGTAAGCCGCAGCAAACTTCATCCAATTTGGACCAAAGTCTAAAGTTGTCTGACTAAAGCGTTTTCCGTAGAAAAGTCTCTGCCACATTCTTACATTTCCCAAGGCATTGTTGTTTTCTACAACAATTACAATTGGCAGGTTGTAATGAGAAATTGTTGCAAGTTCGTTACAGTTCATACGGAAAGAACCATCACCAGCAATATGAACAACTCTTGCATCTGGATTTGCAATCTGAATACCAATTGCAGCTCCTGTTCCATATCCCATTGTTCCAAGACCACCACTTGTTGTAAAAGTACGAGGCTTTGTAAATGGATAGAACTGAGCAGTCCACATCTGATGCTGTCCAACTTCTGTTGTAATGAAAGTATCTTCACCAGCAACTTTATTAATAATTTCACAAATATGTTTTGGATTTACTGAATTCTTTGGATTTTTATCATAGCAGCTTGGATAATCATCTTTCCACATGTTGATTTTATCCAGCCATTCGTTTCTTCTCTTATTTTCAACTAATGGTGTTAAACGAGAAAGAATTTCTTTTACATCACCAAGAAGACTTTCATCTGCTTTAATGTTCTTGCTGATTTCTGAAGGGTCAATATCAATGTGAACAACTTTAGCAAGCTGTGCAAATTTAGAAGGGTCCCCGTAAACACGATCACTGAATCTAGCACCAATTGCAATAATCAAGTCGCTTTCGGTAATTGCCATATTGCTGGCTTTTGTTCCATGCATACCAACCATCCAGGTACATAAAGCATGAGTTGCAGGGAAACAGTCACGAGCCATCAAACTTTCGGCAACAGGAATTTCACCTTTTTCTGCAAATTCAAATAATTCTTTTTCTGCACCAGAAATCTTTACACCTCCGCCGGCGTAAATCACAGGATGTGCAGATTCATTTATCATCTTTGCAACTTTAGCTAAAACAGCATCAGTTGGAGATGCAACTTTATGATGTCGTTTGAATACTTCTTTTTCGATTTTTTTTGAAAGCTTTGCGTTATATTCTTCTGTCAATGGTTCGTATTCAATTTCAGCAGCAGTAATATCTTTTGGAATATCAATTAAAACAGGACCAGGCCTTCCAGTTTTTGCAATTATAAAAGCAAGTCTAATTGTATCTACGAGTTCAGCAGGATCCATAACAATAAAGTTATGTTTTGTAATTGGTTTTGTAACACCACAAATATCAATTTCCTGGAATGAATCTTTTCCTAAAAGTCCGCGAGGAACATTACAAGTAATAGCAACAACAGGAATAGAATCCATATATGCAGTTGCAAGACCTGTTACAAGATTAGTTGCTCCAGGACCAGAAGTTGCCATACAAACTCCAACTTTTCCAGTTGATCTTGCATAACCGTCAGCCGCATGTGATGCGCCCTGTTCGTGAGCAGTCAAAATGTGAGTAATTCTATCCTGATTTTTATAAAGCTCATCATAAATATTTAAGATGGCACCACCTGGATAGCCAAAAACTTTATTTACACCCTGCTCCAAAAGACATTCAATTACAACCTGTGAACCGTTGAGTTTCATATAACACCCTTGAAATTTATATTTTGATTAATTTAATTTTAGAAGATTTATAGGGAATTTTCAATCTTAAAACTTTATAAATACTAAATTTATTTAATATTTGTTATATAATAAAGGGGATGAAATATCTTTCATCCCCTTTATCACATCGCAACCAGAGGCTGCTTTATCTGGTTCTGCAAGCAAAACCAGCATTCACTATTCCAAAATAGCACCCTTATCAGCAGAACTTACCAATTTTGCATATCTTGCTAAATAACCAGTTTTAACTTTTGGTTCTGGACATACCCATTTAGCTTTTCTTGCTGCAAGTTCTTCATCGCTAACTTTAAGATCAATTTTGTAGTTATTGATATCAAGTTCGATTAAATCGCCTTCTTCAACAAGTGCAATTGGTCCACCGTCAGCAGCTTCTGGAGAACAATGTCCAAGAGAAGCACCACGAGTAGCACCAGAGAAACGACCATCTGTAATCAAAGCAACATCTTTATCAAGCCCCTGTCCTGCAAGAGCAGCAGTTACAGCAAGCATTTCGCGCATACCAGGACCTCCACGAGGACCTTCGTAACGAATTACTACAACATCTCCAGCTTTAATCTGGCGTTTCTGAACAGCATCCATAGCTTCTGTTTCATCATTGAATACACGAGCAGGACCTGTATGATGCAATAATTCTTTTGCACATGCAGAGCGTTTTACAACTGTTCCATTTGGAGCAAGGTTTCCAAACAAGATTGCAAGTCCACCGTTTTCGCTGAAAGGATTTTCGATTGGACGGAGAACTTCAGGATTTCTATTTTTAACGCCTTTCAAGTTTTCTGCAATTGTTTTTCCAGTTGCAGTAATAAGGTTTGTATTAATAAGATTTTTCTTTGCAAGTTCAGCAAGTACAGCCTGAACACCACCTGCATCGTCAAGTTCACACATAAATGTATGACCAGCAGGAGCAAGGTGACATAAGTTTGGAGTTCTATTTGAAATATCATTTACTTCATGTAAATCGATTGAAATTCCAGCTTCGTGAGCAATTGCAGGAAGGTGAAGCATTGTATTTGATGAACAGCCCAAAGCCATATCAGCAGCAAGACCGTTTCTGAAGTTTTCTGCAGTCATCATGCTTCTAGCAGTAATTCCCTTGTTATAAAGATTCATAACTGCCATACCAGCATGTTTAGCCAAAGCAATTCTTTCACCTGTTACAGCAGGAATAGTTCCGTTTCCTGGTAAACCAAGACCAAGAACTTCTGTTAAACAGTTCATTGAGTTTGCTGTGAACATACCAGAACAAGCACCACAACCTGGACATGCTTTATGTTCCATTTCTTTAAGCTGTTCTTCTGTGATTTTACCAACTGCAACACCACCTACAGCTTCGAACATATCTGTTAATGAAAGGTTTCTTCCAGAGTATGGATTTGAAGGATCTTTTCCTGGCAAATGACCTGGCATCATTGGACCACCAGAAACAAATACTGTTGGCAAGTCCAGACGAGCAGCAGCCATCAACATACCTGGAACAATTTTATCACAGTTTGGAATCATTACTAATGCATCAAACTGGTGTGCTTTTACAACACATTCAATAGAATCTGCAATCAATTCACGAGTAACAAGGGAATATTTCATTCCTTCATGACCCATAGCAATACCATCACAAACACCAATTGCTGGGAATTCAACAGGAGTACCACCTGCCATTCTAACTCCAGCCTTTACTGCTTCTGAAATACGGTCAAGTTCAATGTGACCTGGAATAAGTTCGTTTTTTGCACAGATAATTCCTACCATTGGAAGTGCAAGTTCTTCATCAGTATATCCAGATGCATAATATAAAGAACGGTGTGGAGCTCTAGCTACTCCAGATTTTGCGTTATCGCTTTTCATTTATTTTCCTCTTTTTTTAATATATTAGATTTTTAGTCTTCGTATTTATCCTGAATTACAAGCTTAATCAAAGTATTGTTCTTAATACTGATTTTCTTTCTCTGTGAAATAAGTTCATCTCTTGCAAGACTGATTCTTGATTCTTCACAGATTCTTTTTGCTTCTTCAGAAAGATTTGCAGGACTTGCAGCACAAGTTGCAAATACAACATTACGCTGTGCAATAAAGTGATGATAGAACTGAATGAATTCATCATTTTCAACTGGGAGTCCGTTCAAAAGAATAATTCTCTTGAAATCCTGAATATGAGCAAAAGTTTTAGCACATTTAATCAATTTATTTGAAAAAGCAGAAGATCCATCTGCAGCAGTAACTGTTTTTTCAGCTACAACAAATAAATCTGAATCCGAAGGTGCAGCTCCAGCAGGTTCACAGTCAATAATTGAGCTGAGAGCAACTGAATTAAGAAGAATCTGAAGTTTAGGATCAATTCCTCCCTGTGCCTGTTCAACTTCTGGGTTATCACCAGTTGGTTCTGAACTTTCGTTTGAAGAGAAGAGTCTTGCAAGTTCATCTTCAGAAACTCTTGCTCCGTTATCTGGAGTATCAGCCTTGTCGTTCATTACATCCATCATTTCTGATAAAATCTGTGTTTCTTTTTCACCTACAGCAACAGATTCTGCAACAGCTTCTGTTCTTGCTCTTTCATCATTCATAATATCAGCAAGCATGCTGTCTACATTGTTTTCAACTGAATTATCCATAATTGGTTCCATAGCATTTTCCATCATATTATTTTCTGGCATATCAGAAATAATTGACTGTTCCTCCTCTAAAGAAATTTGTATTTCGTCTGGATTAGACATTTCATTTGTAATCGAAATCATTTCTGCTTCATCAGCCTGAATTTCCGAACTGAAAGTTTCATCGACTTCGTTGGTTTCTTCATTTTCGAAGAAATTTTCTTCTGGCAAATCTTCTTCATTTTCCATAAAGAATCCAACATTCTGTTTTTCAACTGCAGCAGTCTTAATAATCAATTCATCCCCATTTGCAGTTCTTTCATAAAGACAACCATCTTCCTTATTAATAAAGAAAATAGCACTTTCGCCATTAATTCTGACACTTGTAATATTTGAGCAGCCTTCAAAAGCATCTGGAGAAATATCCATGATATTAGAAGGAATGATTACACTTGTAATTCCCGTACAGAGAGCAAAGGCTTTAGGTCCGATTACATTAATATATTCAGGAATAATTACTGAACGAATTGATGAACAGCCACAAAACGCATTTTCGGGAATGGAATTAATACCAGGTCTAAAAATTGGTTCCTTAAGGGATGAACAGCCATAGAAAAGGCCTTCTGATAAAGCTTCAATTTCATTTGGCATTGTAACACTTTCCAAAGCAGAACAGCCTGAAAAAAGATATGCAGGAAGCTTCTTTAATGCATAAGGCAATTTGACTTTAACAAGTGCTGTAGAATTTTCAAAAAGACAATCCCCAAGTTCTACAATTGAATCAGGAAGATTAAAATTTTCAATAGTTGTATTAGCAAATGCTTCAGCCGTAATTTTATGAGCCCCGAAAGGAACTCTTCCTGTAAACAAATTACTTTCCGGATCAATTCCAACTACAGTTTTAAAATCATCTTTGTAAAGGAGTCCGTTCTTTTTATTTGAAGAGGTATTATAATCCATATTTTATATTTTATTCCAAAAATTATAACTTCGCAATTATAAAAGAAGAATTATTTTCTGTAGATTGCAGCCAGTTCTTCATCTTCAAAACCAAAAGGTTCTGTTTTCTTAAAGAAAGTATTGCAATCCCAAAGCAATGGACAATAATTGTTTTCAAGAGAAATTCTTACAACATTTCTCATCCATTCACCAGTTCCTTCTTTTTTTGTTCCATCTGCTTTTTTAGAAACTCCGTATTCTCCGATTACAACTCCATAGCCTTTATCTACAAAGCTTTTCATCTGAGATAAAACTCTTTCCATCTGCTTAATTTCGTCTTTAGAACCCCAGACTTCCCTGCATTTTCCCCAGTCAGCATCTTCCGAAAGAATACAGAAAGTTGAAGGGGTATAATAGTGAACAGAAATTAAAAGTTTGCCTTCAACTTTATCTGATGGCATCTTGAACTGAGGGTCCAGAGTCTGACGGATATCAGTATCAAAACCAGGAATCAAAAGGAATCTGTTTTTGTTATTAGCACCAGTATCCCTGACTACATCAACAAAACACTGATTAATTTTATTTACAGCCTTATAGCATAATTCCTGTGGAAGATTCCCTTTTTTTCCGTTAGAAAAAACATGATCATCATTCAGTCTGCTGCCCAGTTCTTCGTTGGCACCTTCAAAAATAAGTTTTTCTGAATAATTCTTAAAACGAACAGCAACCTGTGTCCAAAGTGATTTATATAAGGTTACCGCTTTCTGTCTGATTTCATCGTCTTCGTCACCAAACATTCCCCACCACTGTCCGTCCCAATGGTCATTGATGATTACATACAAATCAGCATCAAGGGCATAGTTTACAACAGTTTCCACCCGGTTCAGATATTCAAAACTGATGACATAATCATCCCCTTCATAATTCATCATATTAGTCCAGGCTACAGGAATACGAACAGTATCAAAACCTGCGGCTTTATAGGCCTTGAAAATTTCTGGTGTTGTTTTAGGCTGTCCCCACATTGTTTCGTAGGAATCTGCCGGTTTGGTTGTACTTCGATTCCAGCCACGGTAAGCTTCCATTGTATTTCCAAGATTAATTCCTTTTCCCATGGCTTTTACAACTTCCAGAGAAGTAAGTTTTTTATTCATCTTTTGAGGACGACGAACCATTGTACTGGATGTATCAGGAACAATTACCTTTTCGGAAAAATCGACTTTATATTGAAAACCATATTTATCTTTTGGAGAAATTGTTTTTTTCTCTTTTTTACATGAACTTAAACCAGTCAAAACAAGTACCATAACCAGCAGGAAAAGAATTTTATTTTTCATACGCAAACCTAAATAACTTATAAAAAAAGGGGAAGTCTCTAAAACTTAATGGACTTCCCCTGTAAATGTACAATTGAAAGAAATTATAAATTAGATTTTATCAGCTACTAACTGACCCATTTCTTTTGTACCAATGAGTTTTCCAGCAGCTTTAACAGCTTCAATGTCACCGGCAATATCACCAGTTCTCCAGCCTTCATCCAAAACTGCATTTACAGCAGCTTCGATAGCTTTAGCTTCTTCTTCAAGCTTAAAGTCATAGCGGAGAAGCATTGCAGCAGAAAGAATTGTTGCCAATGGGTTAGCAAGGTTCTTTCCAGCAATATCAGGAGCAGAACCGTGAATTGGTTCATAAAGACCAGGACCTTTTCCGTTTCCTAAAGAAGCAGATGCAAGCATACCAATTGAACCTGTAATCTGAGAAGCTTCATCAGAAAGAATATAACCGAACATATTTGAAGTTGCAATAACATCAAACTGACGAGGATTTCTTACTAACTGCATAGCAGCATTATCAACATAAAGGAAATTTAATTCGATATCTGGATAATCAGCCTTGATTTCTTCTGCAACTTTGCGCCACAAACGGCTTGTATTCAAAATGTTAGCTTTATCTACAACTGTAACCTTCTTCTGACGGTTTTTAGCTGCTTCAAATGCCATACGAACAATGCGTTCAATTTCTTCTCTTGAATATTTTTCTGTATCCCATGCAGAGTTTCCATCCTGTGAGAAGCCTCTGTCACCAAAGTAGATACCACCTGTTAATTCACGAACAATAAGGATATCCAGACCTTTTCCAATAATTTCGTCTTTTAAAGGACAGGCAGCTTTAAGCTGTGGGAAAATAACAGCAGGACGAAGGTTAGCAAATACTTTCATTCCGCCGCGGAGAGCCAAAAGACCTTTTTCAGGACGAATAGAAGGATCTACATTATCCCATTTTGGACCACCAACAGCACCCAGTAAAACTGAATCTGCGTGAAGACAAATATCAAGCTGATCCTTTGGTAATGGATGCTTGAACATATCAATAGCCTTTCCTCCGGCAATTACTTCTTTGTAAGTCCATTTGTGTCCATATTTGTTTGCAACTGCATTCAAAACTTTAACTGCTTCTGCAACTACATCAGGACCAATTCCGTCTCCAGGAATAAGAGCAATAGTTTTTTCCATAATATTTATACCTCGTAATTTTTTTTCAATATTAGTTATAAAGGATTTTAATACAATTTTCAACTATATTAAATTTCTTTAATATTACTAAAGTTTTCTTAATATATACTGATATTATTGATATTAGTGAGCCTCTGCAACTTCAAAAGCTTCATCTACAATATAATCATTAATATCTATTTCGGGCATTACAACTTCAACTTTTTCAAAGCCCGCTGCAAGGAAGAATTTTTCAAGAGTAAGCTTTGCATGTTCTGCTGCATCTGTTAAAAAGCCGGTTTCGATTGCTTCGTTTTCCAGTTCCCGTTTTCGTTTATCCAGTTCCTTCATTGTTTCTTTTACAGAAAGAATTTTGAAAGTTTTCTGATATTCATCTACAACATCATAAGACGAAATTTCATTACCAAGAATTACTACAGGTGGTGTATTAATAATGATTGTAGTTCCGTCTTCTGAATAATCAAAAGTACAGTGAGTCAAATCTTCAATACCTGCTCTAAGAACTCCAGAATATTTTAACAGTACATAACTGCTGGATTTTTTTGAAACTCCGTCAGTTCTCTGGGCAGTTTTCTGATCAATGTTATTTCGTTTAATAAAATCAACCTGCTTATATTTGTATTTATAAGTTACCAGTTCCTGACAGGAAGTTAATGTTGATTCTACTGACATATGAATTGTTGTAGTTCCTGTTGGTTTCTGATTTGTAATATAAACAATACCAAACATGGCAACACCAGCAATTGCTAAAACCAGGATAAGGATGATTACTATTTTAAGGAAAAAGTTATTTGCAGCATCTTTTTTATGCATCTGTTTTGCTCTTTCCCGTTCAATTTTATTAATCATCTTAAGTTCTTTAATTGATCTGTGTTCAAGATGATGAAAATCCTCATGTAACTCTCTAGGCTCTGGAGGACATTCTGGAACTTCCATTTCAGCATCAACAGGAACTTCACTCTGAACTTCCTGTACTGGAGAAGCTTCTGAAGACACTTCAGTTTCGCCTGCTGCTTCCACAGAAGTTTCCGCTGTCTGAGATATTTCTGAAGGTACTGCAGTTTCTTCAGCTGCAACATCATCTTCCGATTCAACTGTTACTTCAACCAAAGGTTTCTTTTCAATTTCTTCGTTTTCCATGGAAATTATTATACCCTACTTTTAAGAATTCTGTTGTTTTTTTGGACTAGTTTTTATATCTTTTAACTATGTTTTTTTAATAAAACACTTTATATGGAGGTTTACTTTTATGACAGAAAAAGTAAAGAAGGCACGAAATAAACTTTTGAAGCCTTCAACATTTATCGGACTTATTATTGTAGCAGTATTGATTTCTGCTGCATTCTCAAGTTTCTATGTTGTAGATGAAACAGAACAGGCTGTTATCACTCGATTTGGTAAGTATGTTTCAACTGTAGGCTCTGGGCTTCATTTTAAGATGCCATATGGAATTGATAAAAACTTCAATGTTCCTGTAAAAGTTGTTCAGGAAGAAGAATTTGGATTCAAGACTGTAAAATCAGGCCGCAACAGTGAATATAAAAACAACATTATTGAAGAATCAACAATGCTCACAGGTGACTTAAACATTGTTGAAGTTGAATGGATTATTCAGTACCGAATCGAAGATCCTAAACAGTGGCTTTTTGGAGTTTACGAAAAGGATCAGACAATCCGCGATATTTCCCGTTCCGCAATCAACACTTTAGTTGGTGACCGTGCAATTCTTGATGTAATGGGTTCTGAACGACAGACAATCCAGGACCAGGCACAGGTTATGATGAACGAAAACTTTGCAAAACTTGGACTTGGAATCAAGGTAATTGCAGTTCAGCTTCAGAATATTGTTCCACCAGAAGGTGTTCAGGCAGCCTTTGAAGATGTAAACAAAGCTATCCAGGATATGAACCGTCTTATTAATGAAGGAAAAGAAGCATACAACGCAGAAATTCCTCGAGCTCGTGGTGAAGCCGACAGAGAAATTCAGATTGCTGAAGGTTATGCTGCAGAACGCGTAAATAAAGCACAGGGTGATGTTGCCCGCTTTAATGCCGTTTATGACGAATACAAGAGAGCTCCAAAAGTTACAAAAGAAAGAATCTATCTTGAAACAATGGACGAAATCTTTGGTTCAGAAAAGAAACCTGAACTTATTGACAGTGAACTTAAAAATGTTCTTCCAGTTAAACAGTTGGGGAATCAGTAGGAGGAGTTGAATCATGTCTAAAGCAATGAAAAAATTTATTGGCTGGCTTGCTGCCATCGTTATTTTAGTAGTTTTATTCCTCTTTACAGGACCTCTTTATATTGTAAATGAAGGAAATCAGGTTGTTGTAACTCGTATTAAGACTATTGTTGCAACTCATACAGAAGCAGGACTTTATTTTAAGGTTCCATTCCTTGATAAAGTTACTACTTATCCAAGTTTAATTCTTTCGATTGATGGAGATGCACAGCGCATTCCTACAAAAGAAAATCAGTTTATCATTGTAGATACAACTGCCCGCTGGAAGATTGTAGACCCATTGAAATTCTACCAGAGCTTCCAGACTTTGGATAATTCATACACTAAATTAAGCAATATTATTGATACTGCTACCCGTACAATCATTACACAGAACCGTTTAAGCGAAATCGTTAGAAGTACAAACCTTATTAACGAAATCAAAGAAAGCCAGGAATATGTGGATGATGAAACAAAAGAAATTGATGATTTAGTAAATACAGAAAATAACAACGAAATCATCGTAAGAGGCCGTAAAGAACTTTGTAACCAGATGACTGTAGAAGCTAACAAACTTACTCCAGAATATGGTATTGAAGTTCTGGACATTGTTCCTCGCCAGATTAAATATTCAGATGAACTTACAGAATCTGTTTATAACCGTATGATTAAAGACCGTAACCAGGTTGCAGTTGCTTACCGTTCTCTTGGTGAAAACAAAAAAGCAGTTCTCCTTGGTAAACTTGAAAACGAAAAGCGTACAATTGCTTCAGAAGCTTACAAAAAAGCAGAAGAAGTAAAAGGTGCGGCAGATGCTCAGGCAGCAGGTATTTATTCTAGTGCATACAACAAAGATCCTGAATTCTTCACTTTCTGGAAGAGTATGGAATCTTATAAAGAAACCTTAAAGAACTATGATGCTGTTTACAGTACAAAAATGGATTACTTTAAGTATCTTTACAGTGCAGACGGAAAACGCTAATTCATAAAAACGAGGAAAATTTATGTCAGTTATAAGTATTGTTGATGATGAAATAAGAATGGATTCCCAGATGGATGAAAACGGCTTTGGTAAAACCAGCTACAACACCATCGTTACGCAAAAAGGGGTTTTAGCAACCTCCTCTTTAAGCGGACAATTCTCTTATGATTTTGAATTATCAGACTGGACTTTTTCTGACATAAAGGCCTACCCTCTTGAAGGCACAGCAAAAAATAATGTTTTCTACTGTGCCAGAAATATTTTTTCTTCCGGGGCAAAAACCCTTCTTTCAATCATGAACGAAGCTGAAGGGGAAAATGCTTCAGAAGAAGCTAAAAAACTGTTTTTCGAAGCAGGAATTGCTGTAATCACACTTTTAACTAAAGCAGCTGTTGAAAAAACTCCATTACCATTAAACGGTGCAGGAGGAATTATCGTAGACAAAACTTCTGATAAAATTCAGCTGCTCTTCCTTCCAGAAGATTTATACAAATATTCTTCCGGGGCACTTAATCCTGAAGAATATGTTCTTGAACAGGGCTACTGGGTAAATACAACTTTATATGATTTACCTGCAATCTGTTATACAAGAGGTGTTATTGCCTACAAACTTTTGACTGGAAAATTCCCATATGCTGCCGTTGATGTAACAGAACGCAATGCCGACATTATGGACCGAAACTTTCTTCCGGTTGATTTATGTCTTGGTGGCGTAAACCCACAGCTTTCAAAAGCAATCAACAAGGCCTTACAATTAAATTCAAATCAGGTTTCAATTCCTGGTAAAAAACAGCGGGGAAAAGCTTCTGAAGATTTAACTCCAGTTCCAGAATTTCCTGTTGAACTGCTTATTTCTGAATACAAAACTCCACATACTTCAATAGACACAGATGCCTCTCTTCAGGAAAAAGCAAATCTTTACATGAAGACAAAACAGTCTAAAATCAAAACAAGCAGAAACTTAAGAAGAAATACATCTTCAATCATCATAACTCTGATTATTATTGCTGTTGCCGGAATGATTTTGGGAAGTTTTATTAATTCCAATATGAACGAATACAGCTCAAAAGGATTAACCTCTGCTCAAACTGTAGAAGCCTTCTATTATGCTGTAAACGAAAAAGATTCTGTTCTTATGACAAATATTTCCAGCAGTAAAAAGACCTCCAGATTTGCAGATGCAATTGGACAGGTTTATGTAATTGGAAAATCCCGCAGAACCTACAATGCACAGGATCAGGGCTTTATGAAACCTGCAGCATATCTTCTGTTTATGACAGACAACGAAAGAAGTCAGAATGCAGGCTGCTATGGAGTTACAAACCTTTCGATCGATGGAAAAATCTCTGATTTAAATCCACCAATGCATTTACGCAAAGAAAAAGTTGAACCATTGACTACAGAAAACGGAAAAACAATTTCTAATGGCGATACAACAAAATACACTGTAACTTACTATATGCTTCGCACAGAAGATACAGACAATCATCTTATTATTGAAAAGAAAGTTGATTCACTGGTTTTGACATATAAAAAAGACCGTTGGATTATTACAGATTACGATTCAGCTGAATTTGAAATTGAAGTAAACAACTATGAATTCAGAACTGAATATTTTGCAAATCTTTTGATTAACGATATGGATGTAAAAAAGACAGTAAGCCAGATGAAAGAAAAATACGAATGGCTTCCAATTACTGCTGTAATTGAAAATGAAGAAAAGGTTCAGGCGGAACTTGCCAAGGATCCTTTTCCTTCAATGTACTAAAATTAATTAATCAGCTTTTACAAAGGCTGCCATTACTGTAAATAACCTTGATTTTTCTTCGATAGACATTTGAGAAACATCAAAGTTATTTTGTTTAACATTGAGAGAAGTTTGACGGCGGTTAGAACCACAATAATCGGTACAACAGGTACAATCTTTGCAGACTCCAATATTTTCTTCCAGAACTCCAGCTTTTTCTAATACTGCAAGATTTGCCTTTTCAAGAGAAAGTCTGTAAAGTTTTCCAGTTCCGTTATTCCATTCAATAGAAAGACCTCTTCCACCACACCAGCAGCTTCCACCTTCTTCAAGAGGCTCTACACAATCAGGAGTAAATTCCTTTCTGAAATATTCAGCCCGTTCTTCATTTACAATGTAGCAGCATTTTTCAATATGAGGACCAATTACAACACAAAAATCCTTTGCCTTGGCTCCGTAGTTTTTTTCTGCCAGTTCAATTGCAGTTTTAATGATTCCTGTTCCCTTCCATCCAGAATGAACAATTCCAAAAACTCCAGTTACAGGGTCATAAAGATAAATTGGAACACAGTCTGCCACAGTTACAACAGGAACAAGACTCTTGTTTACAGTAATCATTCCGTCGGCCTGGCAGTCCTTTGTATCGTCTTTAGATTTAATGTCATGAACAATCTGAGAATGAATTAATTCCAATGGAACAAAATCTTTTTGAGGAGCAATTTCTTTAAAAAGACTTAATCTGACAGTATTAGTTTCGTTCCAGCGAAAACGCATATTTCCGCCTGCAATCAAAGTAAGACCGCAGTTTACAGTTGAGTCCAAAGGTTTATTATTCTTTATAAAAGGAAAGCTGACATATTTAGTTGAAGAATCAGCCTTAAGAGAAAAATTAATCATAAATTACTACTCTGTTACAGAATCAATAGGTTCCAGTTCCGAAATATAGAAAAGACACTTTCTGAGCAGGTCACGAATATCCATCAGTTTGTCCCTAAAGGCATGACTTTCACGACCTTTAATTGTATTCATATTCTGAAGACCTTCGTGAATTCCATCTTTTGTTTCATCAAAGAAGCCGTGGAAAACTCTTTCCATAATTCTGGCTCCTTTACAGAACTGTTTAATATATTCTTTAATCTGACCTTCTGTATCCCGCATTACAGAGTTAATCTGATTCTGTACCTGAAGAGTATGAACCTGATTTGTGGAATAATCTTCGAACATTTTGCCCAGATCCCCTTTAGGCGACAGTTTTTCAAGAAGAATCTGCATGTTGGTGTTGGCATTCAGAAAATCGTTCAAAGCTTCTGAATATTCTGTACGATTTTCGCTTTTAATGAAAATTCCTTCCATTACAACTTCGTTCAGAGGAAGTACAATTTCTTCATATTTTTCTGTAACAAACCAGGAAAGGAAACCACCAGTAAGTTCACAGGCAAAGGAAACATTTGTCCAAAGCTTCTGCCATGGACGATATTTCATAACAGGGAAATCGCTTAAACCAAAATCCAGTTTTAAGTTTTCGCTTAGATGAGTTTTTTTCTGTTCCCTAAGCCATTCAGTCCAGCGAATATCAAAAATCTTATGCCACTGACTTCTAAAATTAGCAAACCAGCCTTCAGCTCCTTCCATATTCTTTGGTTCCCAGTCATAACTGTTGTTTACAATTCGACCAAGACGCTTCATGGAAACTCCAGCAGGGAAATCCTGAATGGTTCCCAGAAAAGAAGAAGCCTTATTCATAAATTCACGAACAGCTTTTTCAATATCTTTTTCCTGAACATTTTCAGAAAGATTTTTACGCTGAGAAAACAGATAAATTGCTTCCAGAATTTCATTATCTACAGGACGGGATTTTGCACAAACCGAAGCCAGTTCATTAAAATCATCCTTACAATGAGAATAATTTGCAGTAAAAACACTGCCAGTTACATTAGTAAACTGTGCAAGGAAATGAAGATATGGAATGGATACAGTTTTATTCAGCCAGTTTACAGTACTGATTGCAGCATAAATTTTAAGTCTGGTGCCCTCTTCCATATCCTTAAGAATTGAGTCCAGTTTGCGCATAAGATCATTTCTTACTTCCGGACCACCCTGTTTTGTAAAAGGATTAATAAAAGGGTCTGCTTCCTTGTTGATTTTTTCTGAAAGTTCAGGAGCAACAAAACTGCTTAAAAAAACATAAAAGTCCCCAGAGTCCTCATTAATAATTGAAAAATATGGTCTGAAAAAATCGCAGGCTTCTTTTAAGGCCTGAAGCCGTTCATAGAAAATATAATCCAATGCACGGATTTTATGATTTACAGTTCCTGGATGAGCATGATTTATTTTTTTAGCAAGATTGGAAAGCAATTCATCATTAAATACAACTTCAATAGAATTACGGGTAAACAGAGAACGAATCCACAGATATAACTTATACAGGAAAGATTCATTCTGCAGGCGAAGAGTAATAGTTTCGAATTTAGGTTCTGTTTCCACTTCATCATTAATAAGTGGAACTCTCTGCATTGTACCCTGATTTATGCGATTAAGCATTGCAGTTCTGTCTTCAGAATTCAAACCAGCAACCAGTTTATCAAATGCGCTTTTATTATCGCTATCCATATTAATATTATTGTAAATGAATTGAACATTTTTAACAATGAAGATATTCTTAAATTTATGAAAAACGAGAAAAGTAAGAAATCATTATTAAAATCTGGAATCATTTTATCTCTCATGACATTTGCTTCCAGAATTATGGGTCTTGTTCGTGAAATGACCAAGGCCGCTTTTTTGGGAACTAACATCTATGCAGATGCTTTTACAACTGCATTTATGATTCCAAACCTTTTACGAAGACTCTTTGCCGAAAATGCAATCTCCGTTGCTTTCATTCCTACTTTTAAAAGCTATCTGGCAAACGAAAATACAGAAGAAAATAAAAAAGAAACCCAGCAGTTTCTTTCTGCAACATTTACTTTAGTATCTTTCTTAACTGCAGTAATTGTAGTTATTGGTATAATCGCCGCACCTATTATTACTCCTATTTTCTGTAAAGCACCTGTAGATGTAAATGCTATTGATTATGCGGAACAGATGACTCTTTATACATTAAAAAGTCAGGAAATCACTCTTCTTACAAGAGTTATGTTCCCATATTTGTGTGTAATTTCCATTGCAGCTTTTTTCCAGGGTGTATTGAATGGTTCTAACATTTTTGCACCATCAGGATTTACGCCAGTTCTTTTTAATGGAATTGTAATTCTTTTTACTTATATTTTAGCTCCTTTCACTAAAGATCCTGCTCTTGCAATGTCAATTGGTGTAATTGTAGGTGGTTGCATTCAGGCTTTATTCCAGTGGCCATTCATTCATCAGACTGGATGGAAAATCTGTTTTACCAGCTTAAAAAAGACATTTTCAAACCCTGGAACAAGAAAAGTTGTAGCTCTCATTGTTCCAACAATTATTGGTATGGCCGCATATCAGCTTAACGATGTAGTTTCAACTGCACTGGCAAACAGAGCGGGAGAAGGAATTGCAGCCAGCCTTCAGTATTCTCTTAGACTTCAGGAATTAATTCTCGGAATTTTTGCAGTTTCAATTGGAACAGTAATTCTTCCAGATATGTCTGCAATGGCAAACCAGAAGCAATGGCAGGAATTCAACAGGCTTTTAATCCAGGCAATTAAGATTATGACTATGATTTCTCTTCCTGTTACTGCCTACTCTTTGGTTCATGGAAAAGAATTGATTACCCTTCTCTACAAAACAAAGACTTTTGATGATGCCTCTGTTGCCCTTACATTAAGCGAATTCAGATGGCATATTGCAGGACTTTTGTTCATTGCCTTAAACCGAGTTATTTCTCCAGCCTTCTATGCCCAGAAAAATACAAAAACTCCTACATTAGCCGGAATCATCAGCTTTATTGCAAACATTATTTTTGCAATTGCCTTTGTATTCCCAATGGGTGGAAGCGGTATTGCACTGGCACTCTCACTTGCAAGCCTTGTAAATACAGTATTCCTTTTTATCTTTATGAAAAAAATGGAAGACATCAACGTAAAAGAAGTTGTTAAAAATACAATTCTTTATATTGTGAAGATTATGATTTATTCTGTAATTGCTGCAATTCCTTGTATTTTCTTAAGACCAGTTCTTGTAAATGCCTTTGCCGGTTATGGAAGATTAATTTCCCAGGGTGTACCATTAATTATTGATTTAGTAATTTTTGCAACAATCGGAATTGCCGAATTGTTCATTACAAAAGACGAAGTTGTTATGGTTGTAGTGAATAAGTTCAGAAGAAGATAAAGGCAGGAAGTAATCCAGTGGTTGCCGAAAACTAGAAATATCAGACACAGATAAACGCGGATGTACTCAGATGAAATGTTCTCGTCATTACGAGGAGCCGCAGGCGACGAAGTAATCCATATCTATAACTGGATTGCTTCAGGCTACGCCTTCGCAATGACGAAACGAATTCTTAATTCTACCAGCCTTTACAAGTCGGGGGCCAAGCGGGCTTAGGAAGACAAGCAACTATTGCAA
>JAZQOB010000055.1:0-2315 GCA_045627625.1 Treponema sp. | reverse complement strand
AGCATCATCTGACTGGAACATTACTATGGAAGCACAATAATGACGGTGAGTACGAACACATGCTATGGAAAACTTGCCATCTTTCTCCCAAATTTTAGGATCTCGGAAATGTTCATTGTTATATTCAAAAGGAATATCAGCTGCTGTCAAAACAGGATTTTCACCCAATTTTTCATAAACACAGCCGTCCCCTACTGCAATACACTGATTCTGAATATCCACAGTTCCATTATTTGAAACACCTGTGTATGCAACAATGTGTTTTCCGCTATGTTCAACGGCCGTTCCAGAAAAACACCCTTTACAATCAGCAGCAGAATCTGGAGCAAGAGCAACACTTTGCAATTCCCAACTCAGCATGTCTTTAGAAACAACGTGTCCCCAGTGCATTGGTCCCCATTGTGTTGAGTAAGGGTGATACTGGTAGAAAAGATGAACCTTATCACCAAGCTGCGAAAATCCATTTGGATCATTACACCATCCGCCTGGAGTTGCAAAATGGAACACAGGACGCTGATTTTTAATCTCACTTGATCCTATAATCTTTGCATTAAGTTCATCCTGTTTTTTCTGTGCTTTATCAAAAATTTCACTCATAAAATTAACCTTTAACAGCAGATGAACCAACTGATTCAATAAAGAATCGCTGGAAAATAATGAACAAAATTAAAACTGGAAGTAACATTACAACACTTGCTGCCATAAGCTGATCCCAGTAAATATCTCCACCAGTTCCAGTAAAAGAAGAAATTGCTACAGACATTGGTCGAACTCTCTGATCTGTTGTTACAAGCAATGGCCACAAATACTGATTCCACATATCCATACCCTGAAGAATACAAACTGTAATAATTGGAGCTTTGTTCATTGGTAAATAAATATCTTTAAATACTCTCCAGAATGATGCCCCTTCAAGTTCTGCATTTTCTGAAAGTGAAATTGGAACCTCTTTAAAGTAATTGTAAAAAAGATAAATATACAAAGGACTTGCTACAAATGGCAAGATTTGAACTGCATAAGTATCTGTAATTCCCCAGGAAGAAACCTGATACATCAATGGCAACATAATTGCTTCCATAGGAATGATATAAAGTGAAAGAACTCCTAGAAAAATAAATTTTCTGATTCTTAATTTACCGCGCTGTAAAGCATAACCTGTCATTGAACAAACTACGGCTGTAAGAACAACAGTAACTACAAGAACAAGCATAGAATTTAAGAACGAACGTCCAAAATTCTGAACTGATTCAAATAAAATCTCTTTGAAGTTGTGCAATGTTGGATGAGTAACAACAAATGCCTTTAAACTTCCCATATCCTTCATAATTTCAAATCTGTCATCTTTTAATGAAGAAACAAACATAAGAAAGATTGGTGTAATAATTATAAGTCCAAGTAAAAATAAAAAAGCTGTAAATGCTATATCTTTTGATTTTCTCTGTACCATATTAAAACCTCCACCCTAGTCTCTTGCCTTTTCTTCTTTACCACGAAGAAGCTTATTCTGAACAAGGAAAATAATGAGAATAAGAAGGAATAAAATAACAGAAGCAGCAGATGCATATCCGATTTTCTGTCCCATAAAACCACTCTGATAAATATAGTGAACCAGTGTATTTGTAGCTCCGTTTGGGCCACCTTTAGTCATAATATTTACCTGTGTAAATAATTTAAGAGCCTGAATTGTTGTGATAATCAAAACAAGGGTATTTGTCTCTTTTAAGCTTGGCCAGGTAACATTCCAGAATACCTGTCTTGAATTTGCGCCATCAATATTTGCAGCTTCATAAAGTGAAGTTGGAATCCTCTGCAATGCGCCAAGATAAATAATCATCTGGAAACCAAAAGCCTGCCATGCAGAAAGAATAGTAATTGCAATCAAGGCGCTGTTCTTGTTTCCGAGCCAGTCAATAGAATGAGCAGCTCCCAAAGTAACCAATTTAAGTGCAAGATTTGCAATTCCGTCTGGATACTGATAAATAGATTTCCAAATTACTGCAACAATTACCATTGGAGTAATATATGGAAGGAAAAACATACTTCTTAAGAATCCTTTAAGAAACTTTACGTTGTTTAATGCGTTTGCCATTAAAAGAGCAAAACCACACTGCAAAGGAATTACCATTATTGTAAACAAAATTACGTTTTTAAAAGCCTGCCAGAAACTGACATCTTTAAAAATCTGAATATAGTTTCTTAATCCTACAAATTTTGCAGGAACCATTGGATTAGGAATAAGTTTTTGATTTGTAAGTGAAAGTCCGAATGCTGAAAAAAATGGAACGACCATGAAAATTATCAGCAGGATACATGCA
>JAZQOB010000054.1:0-18887 GCA_045627625.1 Treponema sp. | reverse complement strand
TTTTTGTGACAAGGTTTTTGGTGGAGAAACACTTATAATTTCTCGCCCTAAAAATGAAAACGTTGTAATGATTTCTGAAAATGAATATAACCAGCTCCAGAAAGCTAAACGCAATGCTGAATATTTGAGTATGCTTGAACGTTCTATGGAAGAAGCAAAAAATGGCAATATTATAGTTAAATCACCAGAGGATTTTAATTAATGAATATTATCTGGACTCAAACTGCTTGGTCTCAATATGTTGAATGGCAAAGTAAAGATAAATCTATGGTGAAGAAAATCAATGAAAACAGACTTGTCTATAATCTTGATTCTAATGGTAATCTTGTCATTTTTGCCTGTACTGGTCATTACGAAGATTAAGATACCTAATCCCCAATCAATACGAATTTTTATAAATATTGAAATATGTATATAACTATGTCATAATAATGTACATAATAATATAAGTTATTATAGGAGTAGTTAATATGCCTCAAATAAAACCTATTACTGACTTGCGAAATACAACTGAAATATCAGAACTCTGCAACAGAACAAATGAACCTGTTTTTATTACGAAAAATGGATATGGGGATTTGGTTGTGATGAGCATGAAGGCTTACGAAGATGCTCTGGGAACAGTAGATGTTCTTAAAAAATTAGCTGCTGCCCAAAAGCAAAAAGATGAAGGACAAGTAGTCTCTGCAGAAAATGTATTCGGAGAACTTCACAAAAAATATGAATTCTAATTATACGATTGAATTTACTTTTCTTGCTAATGAAGATTTAAATAACACTTTAAAATAAAATGTCAAAATGCTATAAGCCATTATCTTTTGCTTAAAAAACGAATGTCCCAAGGTCCAATATTAAAATCCTTCATCTGGTCGCCTGAATGGATTTTATGGGAAAGCAGGTCTTCATAAAAATCTTCTGAAGGAACATTAAGATTTATGGTTGCGTCTTTGCTGTCGGAATTGCAGACTACTACAATTTTTTCATTGTCGTAATTTCTTGAAAAAACAAATTGCCTGTTTGAAATCTTTTCTTCTCTGTAAGTGCCATATTTTAAAGCATTGGAAATTGTTCTTATTTGAGAAAATTTTTTGATTGCCTGCTGCAAAAATGAAGCATCAAAACCGGGATTTGCAAAATCTGGAATAGAGGAAAAGGGTGGAAGGGAAGGGCGTAATTTAAAATCGTCACAGTTTCCTCGTTTTCCTTTGAGAGCAAATTCACTTCCGTAGTAGATTGAAGGAATTCCTGGAATTGCAAAAAGCAGACCATAAATCAGGTAAAGTTGTTTTTCTGGATTTTGAATTACCGAAGCGACTCTGTTGACATCGTGATTGTCCAGAAAATTGTAGAGAGGTGCGTATTTGTAAAGTCCGTTTTTTTCGCCAAATTCTCGATTGAGATTATAGGAAAGTTCGTAAAAATTTCCCTTGTCAACTGAAGAATAAATGGCTGAATAAAGCTGATAATTAGTAACGGAATCAATTTTTTTGGAATTGCACCAGTTGTTGTAATCGCTATGAACAACTTCACCCATAAGCCAGAAATCTTCCTTTATAGAACGGCAGAATGTTCCAAGTTCTTCCATAAAGTCACCATCAAGGACATCCGCTGCATCAAGTCTAATTCCGTCAATCTTAAATTCTTCAATCCAGAATTTTACTGCTCCAAAAATGTGATTTTTGACATCGTGATTTTTAAGATTCAGTTTTACAAGATCTTTGCAGCCAGCCCAGCCGTCATAATCAAAGCTGTCACCATAATTACTTTTTCGTTCAAAATTTAGATTTAAATACCAGTCTTTATAAATAGAATTTGTTCCGTTTTTTTGAATATCTTTGAATGCAAAAAAATCCCGGCCTGTATGATTGAAAACGCCATCCACAACAATTGCAAAACCTTTTTCGTGAGCAAGATTACAAAACTCTCTAAATTTCAGATTGTTTCCAAGACGGCGATCAATATAATAATAATCAAGGGTATCGTAGCCATGACGAGTGGATTCAAAAACTGGACCAAAATATATTGCATTGCAACCTAAGTTTTTGATTCTGTCTAAATCACCGGTAAAAACTTCAAAGAAATTTCCTGCCGGCTGACAAAAATCGTTATTTTGGGGACAGCCTCCAAGACCAAGTGGATAAACATGATAAAAGATTTTGTCTGCAAAAATTTTTTTAGTGAATAATTCCATCTCTTCTGACTCCAACATAGGCTAATTTGCCATTCCGTAAACAAGACTGTGAATTATGTGATAGATTGTCTCTTCTGAGTATTCCATTTTTCCTTTTGAAAACAGAATTGCTGTAGAAACTACATTGTTATGAAATAAAGTAGCGTATAGATTTTCTTTCCCCTTCATATTTCCGAATTCATTACATGAAGAAATGAAAAAATCATCAAAACATTTCTGGATATTGTTGATTACAGGAGCGTATATGTTTTTCTGTTCGCTGTCGTCTGGACTGTTTAAAAGTGTACAATGCAAATCAAAAAAATCTCTGTTTTCTCTGGCAAAGTTTATTTCTGCTTTTAAAACATCTGTAAGCCCTTTTATAAAATCGCGATTGTAGGTAAGAGCAGTTTGAATAATTTTTAGAAGTTCGTTTCCTTTTGTGTCCGCAATGTACTGAAGCAGACCAGCTTTACTTTTGAAATAATAGTAAAGAGTGGGTTTCGTAATGTTGGAAACTTCACAGATTTCCTGAACGCCAACGGCTGCATAACCTTTTTTTGAAAAGAGACAGATAGAGTTTTCTGTAATAAATTCTTTGTTTTCCATATTTTATATACCGATAGGTATACTATATACCGAACGGTATATAAATGTCAAGAAGAGATTTCTTAAGTAGATAACACAAAATAATTGGTGTATAATTTATACTATTAAAAATTTAGGAAGTTTTTTATGAATAAAGTAAATGGAAGATTTGTTAATTTTTGTAAGTTTGTTATCCTTTTAGTATCTGCAGTTTTGATTCTTTTTTCATGTGATAATTTCTTAAACGGTGGGGAACAGAAGAACCTTCTTGAAGACCGAATTAATTATGCCAACGCGGAAACATCTTCAATTATTATTGCTGCCGAAGAAGGAACAGGTTCAACTATTCCTAGTGGAAATTATAATCCAAAGGTTGGATATAGTTTTTCTGTAAGTTTTTCTGAAAATAGTAATTATTGTTTTCAAGAATGGATAGCTGTTTCTCGAAAAGATAATGAAACATTAGATGAAAGTATAATTTCATTTGAGGATGCGACAGATTTAAAAACAAATGTAACCATCCATAAAAATACTGGCGATATACAGATTGTTCCAAAATGTGTAAAACGCATTGCCATTGTTGGGGAGCCTACTCCAAAATATGAATCCAATGGGGTTAGTCGAGACCGATCGATTTTTGTTCAGTTTTCAAAAGTTCCAGGAGAAGAAAGTTTTATTTTTGATGAAAATGAACTGCCATCTGGTTCTACTCCAATAGTAGATGAAGCTGGAAAAATTTGGGCCTATCAATATAATAATCAAACTTTCTTAAAGAATATTTCTATTACGGATTCAAACGAAATCTCAATTGTAGAACATTTCCTTCAGCCAAAAATCGAAGGTAATTATCTTAAAATTGAAGTTGATAAAACAAATCCAATAGAACTTGAATCTTCTACTAACAAAAAGACTATTAAGGTTACTTTAAGCAATAAAATTTGTGATGAAGAATATGGTGTAAGAATGAACGAAGAGCGTCATTGGACTTACATGATAAATGCTTCAACAGATGAACAAGCAGAAATAATTATAAGTTGTACTGAAGGTGAAGGAACTCTTGGAAACTTTGGAGAAAAGATAATTCAGAAAAAATATAGTATTGGTTATTCCCTAGATTTAGATTTTAAAGAATCTTCGGATTATCAATTTATAAAGTGGGATTTTGATTCTGATTTTATTGCAGTACAGGATGTTGAATCAAAAAATACAACAGCAACTATTCTTTCTCCTACACAAGAAGACAAACCAGTTCAAATTAAAGCAATTTGTGCTCCAAGATTAAGAATTGAAGATTTCGAACCTAAAAACAATAATGATAAATCAACGGTTAGTAAAAACTCTTCTATTATAATAACTTTTAACGAGAATCTTCCTGCTAATAATGATGGATTGTCTCAACTGGAAAACATAACTATTTCTGTGGGAGGAAGTCCTGCAAAATCCAGCTTCCTTAAGCCTGTTGTTAATGAAAATACAATCACTTTTACCGCAGACAAAACAAATATGCTTTATGTGCCAGCGGGACAAACAAAAACGGTTACAGTCACAATTCCTTCAGATTTATACTATCAACTTGAAGATGGAACTAAAGTTTATTTAGGTGGAAACGGAAAAACTTTTGATTACAAAATTGATAGTTCAACCTTAGATAAAACAGAAATTACTTTTACCGCTTCTCCAAACTCTGGTACTGTAAATCCAGGAGCGGGAACATACAAATATTCACTTGAAGAAGAAGTTAATCTGTCTTTTAAAGTGAATGACGGTTTTACATTTAATTATTGGCTTGTAAAAGATGCAGAAGGAAATATTGTTGATGATTCAGAAATTAAAATTGACGACAGAACTTCTCCAAATACAAAGCTTACAATTTATGATATTTTGTCAGGAGTAAATATTACTGCTCAATGTAGTGAAGATTTTAGAGTAGTTGAGGCAACTCCTGGAAGAGATAAAACTAATACAAAAGATTCTGACATTAAAATTACCTTTAACAAGGATTTGAATTCTGGATGTAGTGCTTTATTAAATAAAATTAAAATCAGTATTGATGGCAGCATTATAGACAGTTATTTTGAAACAAGATCTATTTCTGGAAAAACAATTACAATTGAAAATACAAAATATTTATCTGTAGACAAGGATTCTAAAAAACA
The DNA here is from genome assembly GCA_045627625.1 of Treponema sp. GTDB lineage: Bacteria > Spirochaetota > Spirochaetia > Treponematales > Treponemataceae > Treponema_D. The sequence continues at coordinate 13,973 of JAZQOB010000054.1, read as the reverse complement.
GATTACTGTTACAGTTCCAAAAGATTTCTTCTATATAAATGGTACAGAAAAGGTTCTTCTTAAAGAGGATTATAGTTTTACTTACAATATTGATTATCATACAAAAGAAAAATCTAATATTTGGATTCAGATTATAAACGGGGAAACTGGAAAGATTTTTGAAAACGGAATAACTGCCGCTACTATAAATACAAATGGACTTGAACAATTAAATATTGGCGAAACAATTTCTGTTAATTTGGATGTAAAGAAAGGATATCAATTTGTTGGTTGGCAGCTTGTAAATGAAAATGGAAATCCTGTTACCAATGATTTTGTAAAAATGAGTTCAAACTCTATGCAGAATATTGAATTAACAGCACTAAAACCTTTAGAGGGGGCATATTTAAAGGCACTTTGTTATAAAAGACCTGCAGTGTTGTCTGGTGCTTGTTCGCCTCGTCCAACTAATTTAATAAGTGAATCTGCAAAAAATGCGCCGATTATCGTTACTTTTGATAAGCCAATTGATTCTGGTTGTGAAAATGCAATTGAATTAACATATTCAGGAATTAATTTTTCAAAAGCTAACAACTATAAAACAAGCATAGATTCAGACCGAAAAGTTGTAACTTTAACTAATAGTAAAATGCCAATTTTATCGAATGCGTATGAAACTATTTATGTGCGTATTCCACACGAAAAGATTTATTACTTAACTGCAAATAACATTAAAATTACCATGGAAGAGGATGAAGATTGGTCATTTAGAATCAATAACAGAACATTAACAAATACTACAATTCGTTTTGATGCTGCAAGAATTAATGTAGATGGAACAACTCTTTCAAGTCCAAAAGAAACCTACAATATTGAACAGGTAATTCCACTTCAATACAACTTATCCGATGATTATACATTTAATGGTTGGAAAATTGAATCTGCAACTACAGGATACATTGTTGAACCTTCTGATTTTACAAAAACTGGTACAATTTACATAAAGAGTGCAGACGATACCAATAAAAATTATCTTAAAATGGAAATAGATAGCAACAATCCATTGAAAGGTACTATTACAGTTCTGGATTCTATTGGAAACGGTGTAAATGAATATGGAGTTACTGTAAGTATAAGCGAATCAAAACGACCTGCTGTTTCTTCAGTTTCAGTTAGCGGTACAACTACTACAGTATCTAGAGATACACCTGTTGTTATTACTTTTGATAAAAATATAATTTCGTTTACTGAAAATCTGGCAAGTACGGTTCGTGATTATGTAACAATTACTTCAAATGGGGAAAACATTACAGAACTTTATTCTGCCAATTATAACTCTGGAACTAATTCTTTGATTCTTACACCAGCTTCTCCAACTGCTATTCCAGTTTCAGGAAATTATAGAGATATTACAGTTTCTTTAAATGCTAGCGGCGTTTACTATTTCGATAATGTAGATACCGATAGTGATGGCGAAGTTGATCATCGATTTAAAACTTATCTGAAGGATGATTATAGATTTGTATATAGAGTAAATCCTGAAACATCGGTAAAAACAGAAGTTCAATATCTTATAGATGAAAATAGTGCATCTAATACAGATTCAATTAAGATTGATTCCACATTCAGAACAAAAGAATACAAAGAAAATTATAGCGTAGGCAAAGTTACATCATTGCAGTACACACCTTCTTCGGGTTATGTATTTACAGGTTGGAAGCTATTAACAGATTTGGAAGGTTATACAGTTTCTCCGGCAGGTTATGTAACTAGCGGAACAATATCTGTAATTAAAGGTAGCGAAACTTATTATACTCTTGAAATTGATGAAGAAAATCCAACAAAAGCAATAGGCACAGTATTAAAAGCCATGACAGAAAATGCAGACGGTCAGACAGAACAGCCTAGTCTTAAGGTTTTTGTTAGAGATGCAATTATTCCAACAGTAAAATCGAATAGTACAAATGGAACAACAACAATTGTACCAAGAGATACAGAAGTATCATTTACATTTAATGTAGAAGTAGAAGATTTTGCAAAATCAGGGGCTAATTCTGCAATAAAGGTAACATCAAGCGGCGAAGATTTAACCGACTTGTTTAATATTGTTTACAATGCAGAAAGAAAAACTGTTACATTAACACCAAAAAATCCTGATGCAATACCAGTAACTACAAAATACAGAGATGTTACAGTAACGGTAAACAAATCATTAATTGTATATAAACCATACGAAAGAGCAGACATAAGCATCAATATGAAAGAAGATGCCAGCTTTACATACAGAGTTAATTCCATCACAACTGCAAAAACTTCAGTTCAGTATGTTGTAGGAAAATGCGAATCATCAAGTTCAGTTAGCAGCATAAAAATTGCAGGTTCGTCAAAAGAAAGCGGTGAATTGCAGGAATACAGCATAGGAGAAACAGTAAGCCTTCAGTATACAGCACCAGTAGATTATAGATTCTTTGGATGGAAAATTGAAAGCGTAAATGGATATACAGTAAGCCCAGACGGATATGTGAAAGAAGGAACAATCAATGTTACCAAGGGCGATGAAACTTATGCAGTATTATCAATTAGCGATCTTGATGCATCAAAGGCAAATCTTACAATCGTAAAAGAAATGAAAATTGAAGATGGTAGTGCTTTGACGGTATCTGTAATGGATGGTGCAATACCAAAGGTTGTGTCAAATATTCCATCGAATGCATTATTAGCTGTACCAAGAGATTCTATTGTATCATTTACATTCAATGTTGATATTGGAGAATTCAGTTCAGATGCAATACAAGTAATTTCTGGAGAAGAAAACCTGCTTGATAGATATTCAGTACGATATTCAGCAGAAACAAAGACTGTAACATTGGTTCCATTAAGTCCAACAGCAATACCAATCACTTCTGGAACAAAAAGCTTAAGGGTTTCTGTAATTGCAGAAAACATTATTTATAGTCCACTTTCTGGCATTTTTATTGGCATGGAAAAAGATTACAGCTTTACATACAAAATCAATACCGAAACATCAAGTAAGACGAGGGTTGAATACGCATACGGAAATGATGGAAATGAAAGCAGCAGGAAAATAAAGATAGATGGAGTAAGCCGAAACCTGAATGAATATAAGGAAGAATGCAATGTAGGACAGATTTCTGCATTACAGTATACGGTAACACCAGGGTATGGTTTTACAGGCTGGAAGGTAGAAGCAATAAGCGGATACACAGTAAGTCCATCAGGATATGTAAACAGCGGAACAATAACCGTAAGCAGACATGGCACAAATTACTATACATTGGCAATAGATGAAGAAAATCCATTAAAGGCTGTAGGAACGGTATTAAAGGCGATAGATTCAGAAGAAGAAACTGCTGCGGTAACACTAAGTGTAAGTGAAGTTTTAATTCCAGTTTTGTCTGCACCAATTACTCCAGCTTATAGTTCATCTGGCGTGCCTTGCGATTCAAACATTGTAATTCCATTTAATACATTAATGGATAAAACTACAATAACTTGTTCAGAAACTGGTTCAATTCAAATTGTAAATTCCATGAATAAAAATGAACATTATGAAAGTTATTATAGTTCAAGCTGGTCGGGAAACACATTAACATTAAAACCTTCTACCTCAATTTATGGACTTTTGAAGGAAGATGAAATTTTAACTCTACAAGTAATTTTTGCTACAAACAGAATTAAGGCAGCAAATGGACAAAATCTATCTTTGGACTCTAATGATTACTTGTATAGAATCAACAGCAAAAGAGAAGAGGAAAAACCAATTGTTGAAAAATTAGATCTTTATAAAGCTCCATACGAATATGGAGAGATCCTTAATGTGGGATTGGCAAATTATATTTTGTTGTCAGATAAAGATATTTCTAATTTTGCAAGCGCAGATTACACCAGAAATCATATAAACAATGCAATTCGTCTTGATGCTACCGTATATGATGAAGAAAGTGGATTTTTAAAACTTACGATTTCTGAAACAAATATTTCTGATTCAAATAAGGAATATCCGCCGACTGAAGTTTTGTTCCCTTCCTATACTGCTAGTACAGGAAAATATCAGTATCGTTATAAAAATTATCAATTACGATCTGAGAAAAATGGTTTAATAAAATTAACATTCAATTTTGAAGATGTAGCAGGAAATGTTACCCAAATTACACGATATGTTATTTCGGACACAATTCTTGATGAAGCAAATATTGTTGTTGCCCAGCCATCAGCGAGCCCATTCAAGAAAACAGTAAAAAATACTGCAATAAACAGAGAAATATATAGTATTCCTGCAGATGGTTTTGTGCGTGAAACTGAAAATGGAATTGATACGGTAACCTTTACCTTTACAAATCAAAAAGAAGTTTTCTATAAGAACGGAAGCAATTCATATTCAGATTACTATTCATATCAGTTAGATTTTGGTTATGAACCAAATATGTATATGGCAGGTTCTTATCGCAGTAAAGACAATACTTTTACAATTGAACGAGATGAAACAAAAATTACTTATCTTAAGTTTACAGCTTATGATAGTGTAGGAAACTCTAATTCAATCACTCGTGTATTGCTTCCAAAAACAGAGATTTCTTCGATTATAAAAGGTCCTAATGCATATGGTCCATATATTATTTATAAAGATCAGCGTTATTATGAATCACAATTGGCGGCTTATGGTGCTGATGAAGTATGGACTTATATTATGTATAAGCCTGTTAAATTTAATGAAACAAGTGCAGCAAATACAGCTTATATGCAAGATGGTCAAAATAACTACTTAATAAGTTCATACGCATCGAGATATTCAACATATTTTGTACCGCCAATATATATAATTAATGATACAACCACATCTTATGACTCAACCCATCAGGCAAATGTAAGAATGCCAGCAGGAGAATATGATATTTATGTTATGCCAGGCTTAAGATACAGAGGCTCAGAAATCATATATGGTCCAGTAAGTGAGCCTCATAGAATTAAAGTAGAATATAATGAATCTACAAAATTAAATTATATTCCTGAATCTCAATATGCTGCAAAACCTGAAATTACTGAAGTTAGCAATTTAGTACCTTCTTCAGCTCCTGTTTGTACTAAAACAAGTGCAGGTTTGAACTCAGGTATGTTTGTCTTGAATGTATCTTATCCTTCAGGATTTACACCACTTAGCGGGTATACATATTATGCAAAGGTCGCATCATACTTTAATGCAAGTAAATATGGAACATTGTATTATCCAATGGATGATTCTTCTATAAGCATTAATGTTTCTGGCGATGATGCATATTATGTTTCAATAGAAGCAAGAGATACTCAAGGAAGAGCAAAAGAGTCTTTGCCATTTTTTGTAAATTGTAGAACAGATGATAATATTGCTCCAACTTTAAATGTTTATTCATCTTCTGTGGCAAGTATTGATGATGTTTCTGATGCTCCTGGACAGTCAACTTTATACTATAAATATGGTTATACGGACTCTTGGCCAAAAGATAATACAGGTGGAAGTGGAATCAAAGTTGATGCTAACAATAATTTTACTGTGGAATATTGGAATATAAAAAATCCTCTTAATACTCCGGATCCTGTTACTTATACGAATGCGCAGTTAAATAGTACGGCTTATGCTAAGTATAAGAATACTGGAATCTTTAAGTATGTTAGTTATCCAAGTGGACAAATAAATTCGGATGCTTTTGTAAGACTTAAATACGAAGATTTGGATGAAGGTTATTATACATTATCAATTAAAATCAAAGATAATAATGAGAACTATGTACTGGTAAACTGGCCAATGTACAATATTGTTTTGAATTGGGATTTTAATTTGCAGTGTATAAATAATGGAACTTCAGTTTCACCAGACTGGTATATTAAAGCTGATTTTGGAACAAAAAATCCAGAAGGTAGAGCTCCTTCGCCAACAAAAATTGCTTTTGATATAATTGATGGAAATACAGAAACTAGAATTTATGATAATATTACTTCTGAGGATCGTGTCAAATACCCGGATCCATACTTCAATTCCAATAAAAGATTAACTTCAAGTCCGATTTTAGATATAAAAGCTTCCAATATTTATACTCTTGCTCCAATTACTTCAGAACTGGTAAAGAATAAATTTGTTAAAGTAATTGCAAAAGAGACGGGAAAAGGTTTCTACAACTATCAGTACATCTATCCAGATTATTACATTAATAAAGGAACAAGCAGTGCAATTACTTGTGTGACAAAAAATATTCTTGCAGGCTTTGGCGATAACTATCAGATTTACACAGACAGTCCGACTTATGTTCATACAATGTACTGGAAAGAAAACCTTGGAAATAGTCCTTCATACTGGGAAACCAGAGGTATTGAACGGGGTGAAAAACTTGATACAGCCAAATATAAACGGGATTTTACATATTCTGTTACAGATGAAATGGTTCCTGCAGGAAAGGGTTACTGGTATGTTGTTGTTGCCCACTTTGCCGATGGTTCAGTAATTATGACAGATCCAAAACAGAAAAACTAAGGAAGGATTAAATGAAAAAAATATTATCAGCAATATTCGCAACAGTAATTTTTTCTTCATCTGTTTTTTCTTTGGATCTTACTTTGAGGGCAACTCCTGGCATATTAATTCCTGCAAAGCTTAATATGTATAAACCTGGTTTTAATGCAACTGTTCAGGGAGATTTGGATTTTTTTGGTTTTATGAACGCTGGTGTAGAAGGTAATTTTTCAATGATTTCTGCAACTGGCATCAACGAAAATCTAAGTTTGATTGGAGGTGGGGCAGGTGTTAGTTTTTTCTATTCGCCTTTAACTCGTCTTCATCTTGATGCAGGCTTGGCGTTGGGGCCATTTATTACTTCTGGAGCCATAAATGTTGGTGGATTGTATTGGAGAACTTACGGTGAAATTGGTTTTAGAGCAACTCCAGATCTTACAATATCGCTGACAGGAAGTTATGTTGATTATGTAATTCCCGGTTCTGGGAAATTAGTAAATGGCTTTAATGTAGGAATAGGAATTCGGTATGTACTTCCATTAGGAAAAAAAGGCTCGTCTACATTAAGTTCAAATTTTGTTCAGGAGGAGCCAGCTTTTCCGGTTTTTATGTCCGCTTATCGCAATTTTGAACTTGGAACTCTTTCTTTAAGAAATAATGAATCTTCAGAAATACGAAATGTTCATGTTCGTTTTAGGGCAGGCAAATATACGGCATCAACTTATGAATCTGCAGTTATTCCTGTAATTCAAAAACATTCTGCAGTTGAAGTTCCATTAATGGCAGACTTTTCTCCAGAAATCCTTAAATATTCTGAAAATGGACGAATTAATGGTGAGTTGATAATTGAATATGAATTGCTTGGAAAAAAGAAGCGCTCAGAACAGAACATCATTCTTAGTATGAACAATCGTAATGCATTTTGTTGGGCAGATCCAACTGCGATTTCTGCATTTATTTCCTCCGAAACTCCAGAAGTTCAGCAGTTAGCTTCTATTATATCAGGTATTGAAACAAATCATCTTATTCAGGGTATGAATAAGAATCTTCAAATGACAGCTGCAATTTTTGAAGGAGTTCGTCTTTTTGGTATTATTAATTCTGAAGATAAAATGACTCCTTATGTTGATTATCATAAAACCTATGATATGGATTCAATTCAGTATCCTTTGCAAACAATGAATTATCTTTCTGGTGATTTAGATGACATTGGTATTTTGCTGGCAAGTTGTCTTGAATCTGTTGGAGTACCTACTGGATACATGATTTTAGATGATGATTTTATTTTGCTTGTGGGAACAAATATTCGCGCTGGCACAGAAATGAATCATTTTGCGGCAACAGAAGGCCTCTTGGTAGATGATGAAAATGTTTATTTTGGACTGTCTATGGCAGACTTTCAGAAGGGATTTTCTCAAAGTAGAAAGACTGCATTTGAAAAAATCGCTGCTGCTAAAAATCAACCTGACAGTCCATATGATTATGTAAATACAGAGTTTGCATGGTCAATTTATTCACCGGCAGTTTTCAGTTCTTCTGGAAGCACATTTGAATATCCTAAAAAAGAGGAAATTGAAAAAGCAACTAAAAAGGCAATTGATGATTATATTAACACAGATTTAGCAGCTGTAGTTGAAAGGGCAAAGGCAAGCTATGATCCAAATAAGATTGGTGTTGCACTTTTACGTTCAGGCAAGATTAAAGAAGCAAAGGCTCAGTTTTCAAAATCTGAAACTATCAGTTGTCTAAACAATCTGGCAAACTGCTATATGGCCGAAAAAGATTATGCTTCTGCTGCAATTACTTATGAAAAGGTTCTTGCTAAAGATGCTGCAAATAAAATTGCTCTTCGTGGACTCAATTCTGCAAATGAAAAGCTTGGAAAATAAAAAGAGGATAAAAGCATGAAAAAACTTTTACTGTTTCTTTTACTTTTATTTGTATCAGTTTCTCAAGTTTTTGCAGATATAGAAATCCGTTTGTTAAGTGATTTAAATCTTTCTGTGGACAAGCTTATTAAAGGAACTCCAGGAATTACAGCAGGCTTTGAATTTTCACCTTTATCTGTTTTTGAAAATGATAGCGTTTTTTGGACTATTGGTGGCAGTTATTCTTCAATTAAGGCAAAGGAAGTAATTGATGTTCCTCTTTTAGACGGACAGTTTTCAATTGGTTATAATCACAAAATAATGGACCGTTTAAGTGTTGGGGGAGAGGGCATTTTTGGTGTATGGAGTGCTCCTAAAGATATAAATCAGGATTTTGAAGGAATTTCTGGACTTTTATTTGGTCTTAGAGGATTTGCAAATTATAATCTTTATCCAGAATTAACAGCAGGGATTTTTGCTGGATATAAAAATTATTATTGCAGACCAAAACCATTTACTCAAAGATTTGAGTTTGGATTGTCTTTTAAATATAATTTTTCTCGTGGAATTTTTGGTACTTCTGCGGTGGTTCCAATTGAAGAAGAAGAGTCACAGCAAGGTTTATTGTTCCCAGTTTTTTATTCAAGATACTCCGATCACAGTTTTGGAAGTATGACTTTTGTTAATAATGAACCAAATGATATTCAGGATGTAGAAGTTACTGTATATATAGAACAATTTATGACAAATCCTGATGTTGCTGCCAGATATGAATTTGTGGGAAAAGGAAAAGCCTTTACTGTAAATCTAACAGCCTTTTTAAATGAAAGCATTTTGAATACATTGATTCCGCAAAAAGCTGATGCAACGGTAACAGTTACATATCGATCTTTGGGTAAACTTATGACAACCGTTCAGAATATTGAACTCACAGCTTTAAGTCGAAACTCAATGACCTGGCAGGATGACAGAGCTGCCGCGGCTTTTATTTCTGGAAAAGATGCATCGGCTTCTGCTTTTGCCAGAAAAGTAAAATCAATTGTTCAAAGTGAAATTAAAAATAGTGAGTTAAAGAATCTGTACTATGGAGCAGCTTTATTTGGTGCTCTAAAGGCTTACGGTTTAAATTATGTAGTCGATCCAAGTTCTGCCTTTACGGATAACATTGGTACTGCGAGTATAGACTTTTTAAAGTTTGCCTATCAAACACTTCAATATAGAGGTGGGGATTGTGATGACCTTACAATATTGAATTGTTCTTTGTTTGAATCACTTGGTATTGATACGGCAATGGTTACAGTTCCTGGACATATCTTTATGGCATTTGATTCTGGTTTGGATGAATCTCAGGTAAAATTAATTCCAGACGGCATTTATATCATAGACAATGAAAAAGTTTGGATACCTGTGGAAATTACTCTTTGTCAGGATAGTTTTGCTTTGGCAAGAAAAACTGCAATTAATGAATGGAAAAAATTTGTTCGCGAAAGAGAATTAATTCCTGTTCATGAGGCCTGGAAAGAATATCCTGCAGTAGGAATTCCAGAATCTGATGTTACAATTGAAATGCCTTCAAAATCAGAAATAATTGATGGTTTGAATAAAAATAAATACTAAGTAGAAAAAAAATTATATAATAAATTGAAGGAGATTTTATTATGAAAAAAATCATTTCACTTTTAGTTGCTTTGTTTGCAAGTGGCTTACTTTTTGCAGCTGATGTTTATACTGTAAAAGAGATTAAGGGTAAAGTAACTTATGAAGTTTCTGCAGGTAAATTTAAGGATGTAGTTGTTGGACAGGAACTTGCAGTTTCAGCTGTGATTAATGTTGGTGTTAATTCTAATTTGATTCTTGAAGCAGATGGAAAGACTTTCACAATTAAACCAATGTCAAAAGGAACTCTTAATAGTTTTGTTTCTGCATCGGTTGCCGGTGGGTTTAAGAAAAATCCTGATATGACTATGAAATCTATTGCAGATGCTACAAGCACAACAGGAAAGGGAATCAGTACAGCTTCTGAACGTGGTTCTGGTAAAGGCGAAGAAGAATTAGAACTCGATGAATAAAAAGATAGTAACATTTTTGGTGCCAGTTTTTGTAGTTTTTTTATGCTCTTTTCTGGCACTTTCTTCAATGGATAAAAAAATCGGGGATTTGTTTCAACGCTCATTAAAAAATACAGTTGAAGATTCTACGGTTTTAATTATAAATGTAGATGATGCTACAGTAGAACAGGTTGGTACATATCCTCTTGGTCGTGATGTTTATGCAAAATCTCTTGTTGCGTTAAAAGATTTGGATGCAGGGCAGGTAGTATTCGATATCAGTTTTTTGGACAAAGGTCTTGCCCGAATAGACGAACGATATATTACAGAAGATTTGTCCGACTTTATTGAAAGAAACTTTAGACAACTGGAATACGGCTATACAGATTTAGATTCTGCAATGCAAAATATTCTGGTTTCTGTTTCTCATATTCTTGATAATTCCGACACTATTCTTGCCAACTCTTTAAAGTTTTTTGATGAATCTTACTTAACTTTGACTTTTGGAACAGGCTTTGAACCATCCGAAGAAACTAATGATTTTTTAAAAAACTCAGTTGCCATCAAAAATATTCAATCTCTTGGTGATACAAAAACTCCTGATGAAAATACACTTAATCCTGCTTATGGAGATTTTCTGGTAAACGCCAAAAGAGCTGGTTCTGTAAATGCAAATCCAGATTCAGACGGATATTTGCGCCGTATTCATTTATTCAGAAAATACAACGGCGAATATTATGGAACTTTGGCCCTTGTTCCAATTTTACAAAGATTGGGAAATCCAGACATAAAAATCAGTAATTCAAAAATTATTTTTGAAAATGCAGATTTGGGAAATGGAATCCGCAAAAACATTGTTATTCCTAGAGCGGAAGATGGCTCATTATTATTAAAATATCCAAACAAACAGTATGCTCAATATAATCAAATTAGTTTGTGGAATATCTATCGTCTTGCTTTAAAAGAAAACGAAATACTTTCTTTTGTTCAGCAGATGAGTGAAAACGGCTTTTTTACTTTGTGGGAAAATGAAGATCCTGCAGATTATATGAATGCTTTCCTTTATTTTAGGGAAGAATTGTATAACGGAGAAAATGAAGACGAAGGAATTACTTACGAAGAATACAGAAATTATAAAGATTATTTCTGGACACTTTTAAAAACCTATCTTTCTGATGAAACAAAAACAAATATAATGATGGATCCTTATCTTGATGATGAATCCAAACAGTATATTTCTGAAACCTTTGACATTATTAGTGAACAGGTTGCTAAATATGAACAGGATTGTAATGAAGTAAGAGAGAAAGTTCAGTATGCTACAGGAATTGTTGGTGTTACAGCTACCAGTTCAACAGATTCCGGCTTAAATCAATATGAAGATAAATATCCAAATGTTGGTGCTCACTATATTCTTGCAAACCAGATTTTGTCTCAGGATTTTGTTGATGATTCACCAGTATGGATTTCTATTTTAATTGCTCTTATATTGTGTCTTGCATACAGCTTTGTTTCTTCAAAAATTAAAGGAACAGGCCGTCAGATTGTTTTGGGAATTTCTGCCATTGTAGGAACAATTGTAATTTTATTGCTGGAGTTTATTCTTACAAGAAAGTTTATTGGAGCAATTGTTCCTGTAACTTCAATTTCAATTACTTTTGTAACAACAACAATTCTTGGATTTATTGCCGCTTCTAAGGATAAAAAGTTTATTACAAATGCATTTGGTCAGTGTCTTTCTCCAGAAGTTGTAAAAGAAATTGTTGCAAATCCTTCCAGCTTTAAGCTTGGTGGACAGAATCTTGAAATGACTGCAATTTTTACAGATATTCAAAAGTTCTCCAGCTTTAGTGAGTTGCTTTCTGCGGGACAGTTGGTTGCATTATTAAACTTCTATCTTACAAAAATGAGTGACATCATTATGGAAGAAAGGGGAACTGTTGATAAATACGAAGGTGATGCAATTATCGCGTTGGTTGGTGCTCCAGTTAAAATGGAAGATCATGCTATTCGGGCAGTTACAGCGGCTTTAAAGATGAAAGCAGAAGAAAAAATCATGAATCAGGAGATTTTGAAAATTGCTGCGGCCGAAAAACCTGAAGATATGGATGATGAGCTTTATTCTGCATTGAAAATCATGGTTGCTAATAACAAGACAATCTTTACTAGAATTGGTTTGAACTCTGGAGAAATGATTGCCGGTTACATGGGCTCAGAAAATAAAAAGAACTACACAATGATGGGTAACAATGTAAATCTGGCGTCTCGTCTTGAAGGTGTAAACAAGCAGTACTCAACTGGCGGTATTTTGATTAGTGAAGCAACCCGCAAACTTTTAGGTGATGAAATCCTTGTGCGTCGTCTTGATAAAGTTAGAGTTGTTAATGTTAATACCCCAATTCAGCTTTATGAACCAATGATGGAAATGTCAAAGGCGGATGAAACGCTAAAAAAATATGTAGCAGATTGGGAAATTGCCATGACCTCCTTTGAAAGTGGAAATTACGAAAAAGCCCTTTCTGATTTTGAAGCATTAAGTAAATCAAATGCCGAAGATAAGGTTGCAGTTTACTATATAAAACTCATTCGTGATTTCTTTATAAAAGGCACTTATCCAAAAGAAGCTGATAACTTTGGTGTAGAATATATGCCGGAAGATAAAGTATTCAAATTGTTGCAAAAATAAATATGGTGAAATAAATTTATGTCTAAAATGGATGATAAAACAGAAATCTTTGAAAATTATTCAATTCCAAGGGCAGTAATGTCTCTTGCACTGCCTACTATGCTCAGTATGATTGTTGTTGTTATCTACAATATGGTAGATACATTTTTCGTAGCAAAAATTGGAGATCCAAATCAGATTGCTGCGGTTTCTTTGGCACATCCAGCCTTTATGCTTTTTATGGCGGCGGGAAATATTTTTGGTATTGGTGGATCAAGCTACCTTTCCCGTTCTTTGGGCGAAAAGAAAATTGACCGAGTAAAGCATATATCTAGTTTTTGTGTATGGACAGCAGTTGTAATTGGTATTTTGATGGGCATTCTATATTTGGTATTCCTTAATCCAATTTTAAAACTTTGTGGAGCCAGTCAAGCAACACTTCCTTATGCGAAAGTTTATTTAAGCATTGTTGCCTGGGGTGCACCTGCCACAGTTCTTTCTTTTGTGTTTGGTAATCTTTGCCGTGCAGAAGGAGCTGCCAAAGAAAGTATGTTCGGACAGATGCTTGGTTCTGTAATCAACATTATTCTGGATCCAATTTTTATTCTTGGTTTTGGATGGGGAGTTGCAGGGGCTGCTATCGCTACTGTAATTGCCAACATTCTTTCTGATGTTTACTACATTGTTTATATTATCCACAGTCATCGTTCTCAGCTTACTTTGAATCCAAAAAAATACGCTGTTAATGATGGTATTTTAGGAAATGTCCTTGCAATCGGTCTTCCTGCAAGTTTTACAAATCTTCTTATGTCTGCAAGCCAGATGGTAAGCAATAACTATCTTGCCAGCTACGGTGATATTCCTGTTGCCGCTATGGGAATTGCAGGAAAAGCCGGAATGTTTGTAATCCT
>JAZQOB010000053.1:0-2316 GCA_045627625.1 Treponema sp. | reverse complement strand
AATAAATCTTTTTAATGAAATTGAATTAGATGTTACCGAAGACCAGTTAAGTAAATGTCATGAAAATCTGGCTTATTCAGATGGCCGCGTTCAGATTCATACCTATTTCATGTCGAAATCTCGTGCTTATGAAAGACCTACTGAATATGATCCATTTTTTATTTTCAAAGCAAAAGCCGCTGATGGTTCTGTAAAAAAAAGAATATTCCTGAATAAAATGAAAGATCACGGGGGAATAAAAGAGATCAAAAAAGTATATGAAGCAAAAAATGGAACAATTTATTTTTCTGTACTCTATGTTGTTACCCACTATGACGGCCACGAAAACTGGGAGTCACTTTTTTCTATCGATAAAAATAATGAACTTTCTTATTTAATAGATTTCCGTACGGATTTTAGAGATAATGATAGTCATTTATATTGCAGCTATGGTTTTCTTGAAGACAAAAACAAAGTTCTTTTTTGGTTAGCTGATAATTATTGTTGTTGGCCAAGTTGTAAGCTGACCACTTCCATTTTGGATTTAACTACAGAGGCAGTTCAATTGAAATATAATGAATACTGGTACACGGAATACTTAAGTATCTACGAAGGTATTGTTGCGTATTTGCCGGAAGAAAGTGAACTTTACAACAAAGGTCAATTAGTCTATAAAGCTGAAGAAGATACTATGGTTAAATTTACCGGAACATCTTCTTATGAAGGTATAGATGAAAACGGAATCTGGAATCAGAAAGTTTATTTTTATATACCAGATGGTAACAATGAAATTTATGTAGAAGGTCAGGTCCAGCTTGATAAAATTAAATTTGTCCATGAAATAATAAAAACCGAAACCCTTACAATAGGTGATTTATACTGGACTCAAGACCGGCTTCGTCTTAGGGACAGTGAAAGTCTAAATGGCAATATTATTACAACGCTGAACACTGATACAAAATTGAAATTATTAAGAATAGGAAAAGAAGATGAAATTGATGGAATAAGAAGTAACTGGGTATATGTAAAAGTTATATCTACGGGGGAAAAGGGCTGGTGCTTTGCAGGATATATAGATTCCATCAGCATATATAAATAAAAAATCCTGCAATGTTGCCGTAAACAGGAAGCAACTTCCAGTGAAATTATCACAACTATGATGAAAGGAACCAATAAATTATTGCTTTATATTCTTTATAGATTTTCCATATTACAATTTTATTGCAGATATATAACCGTTTATTTTAGGAGTAGAGGATAAAAAATGGATTCGAAAGATTACATCAAATTAAACGAAATAACTTGGGATAAACGAGCTGAAAATAATGATGAATGGTCTCAGCCTGTTTCTTCGGAAATTGTTGAAGCGGCCAAAAATGGAAACTGGAGCATAGGTTTGACTCCTTCAAAAAAAGTTCCTGCTGATTGGTTTCCTTCTGAATTGAAAGGAAAGAAGGTACTGTTGCTTGCAGGTGGTGGTGGACAGCAGGGGCCTGTACTTGCGGCTGCTGGTGCTGATGTTACAGTTTTTGATAACAGTACTGGTCAGTTGGAGAAGGAAAAATTTGTAGCAGAAAGGGACGGTCTTGAAATCAAAACTGTTCAGGGAAATATGCAGGATTTATCTGTATTTGAAAATGAGTCCTTTGATTTAATTGTTCATCCATGGTCCAATAGTTATGTTGATGACATTCTTCCAGTGTGGAAAGAATGTGCCAGAGTTTTGAAGAAAGGTGGATTTCTTTTATCTGGATTCGGAAGCCCACTGGAATATATTTTTAATCAGGAAAAACTTGATAAAGGCGAACTGGAACTGGAAAATTCTATTCCGTATGCAGATATTGATCATCTGGACAATCCTTATATAAAACAGATTACAGAAGAAGGTGGTCTATGCTGGGGGCATTCTGTAGAAGAACAGATTCAGGGACAGATTTCGGCAGGGTTTGCAATCATTGGTTTCTACGAAGATATAGGCCACTGGTTGTTCAATGATTATATCAATACTTCGATGGCAACTAAAGCTGTAAAACTTTAAAGATGATTTTTACAAATCAACAGAAAATTAGCGGGAGAGAGATGGATATGAAAAATAAAATTAATTTGTTTAAAATTCAAATCAACAGGAATTGTTATGTTTAAGACAGATATGACGACTGGCAATTTGGAGGGTCATCAACCAGTATAAAAAAATAATATTATAATAATTCCTTTAGTGATGAAATACACAAATCTTCACCAAAGTTCTGCGGATGTTTTTTTCTATTTATTAAGATTGCATACCCGCCTGCGGTTTTAATTGTTTGGACATCTTTTTCTTCATCGCCAATAAAGCAA
>JAZQOB010000052.1:0-15899 GCA_045627625.1 Treponema sp. | reverse complement strand
CGGTACAAACGACCTTACACAGACAACATTCGGCTTCAGCCGTGATGACTACTCTAAATTCATCGATTCTTACTTGGATCAGAAGGTTCTCCTCCAGGATCCATTCAAGACTTTGGACGAAGATGGTGTTGGTGTAATGATCGGTCTCGCAGAAGAAAAAGGTCGTTCAGTTAAAGCTGATCTCCACCTTGGAATCTGTGGTGAACACGGTGGTGACCCAGCTTCTATCGCACTCTGCTACAAGCTTGGTTTGAACTATGTATCATGTTCTCCATTCCGTGTACCTGCTGCAAGACTTGCTGGTGCTCAGGCAGTAATCAAGGCTTCTAAGTAATTAGAAACTTAGTTATAACTTGAAAAGCTCTCTCAGAAATGGGAGAGCTTTTTTTTGGCCTGAACCCCAGCCAGTCTGCCGACTTGCCGGTCAATAAATTGACCGAACCAGTTAGTAAGAAGAAACTAAAAAACTTGCCACTGGCAACTTTTTTTTAACGTTTCTTCGATTGTAGGTAGGTGCTCAGGCAGTAATTAAATGCTCTAAATAGCAAAACCGTTAAAAACAACAGTCCGTCGTGACTGTTGTTTAGGTTTTACGAAAGAACAGCTCGCCCGATTTATCGGGCGCTAACAAATAGTTTTAATTAAATGCTAAAAAAAAGGCGTTTCTTCGGAAACGCCTTTTATGTTTTAAATTGTATATCAGCAAGTCGATTCTCTTGCCCTCCTATAAAAGTTTTCTTTTTTTTATTTTTGACGATATTTAAACTATACTTATATAAAAAATTAAATTATATTGAACTTACAAAAATACAATTGGAGAGCATTAATGAAAAAAGCACTTTTATTTTTCACTTTTATTCTTTCTTTATTTTATATTTCCTGTGGAAACATGGTAGATATTTATTCCAAAAAAAATGGAAGAAGTTCTATTACAATTAAATTACCAGAAACAAGTTCAAGTTCTTCCACTGAAAGAAGCATTTTAACTGATGATACTGTATTAACTAATTTAAAATATAAAGTTGAAGCAACTAAAGGCGCAAAAACAGTTACAACTAATCCTCCAACACTTTCTGAAGAAGAATTGAGAAAAGTTAATAATGTAGTTACTTTATCGGTTACTCCAGGTGAATGGACAGTTACTTGTAGTGTTTTTGCAGATGGATTTACCAACTGGGTAGCATTTTCAGAAACTAAAGTTGTGGCTGAAGTTGGTGTAAATAAACCTGCAAATCTTACCCTTGTAAAAAGTTCTGCAGAAAGAATTAGTTCTGTTG
Source organism: Treponema sp. (assembly GCA_045627625.1). Classification (GTDB taxonomy): domain Bacteria; phylum Spirochaetota; class Spirochaetia; order Treponematales; family Treponemataceae; genus Treponema_D. The sequence goes on along the minus strand of JAZQOB010000052.1, from coordinate 14,622 downwards.
AATTGGTTAATGAAAATGCTTTGCAAACTTATACACTTGGTGATGAAGTAGTAACAAATGATGTAAAATTCAAAGTAACCTATCAGAATGATGAAGGAACTATTAAATATTCTTTAACTTATCCTCTTTCATATTTTGGTGAAGACTCTTATGAAGTTTGTGCAGTCTCAGATGAAGATAAAACTAAATCTATTGATTATAATTATTTGAAGACTAAAGAAAACGGTTTATCTAAAAAGGTTGTTGCAAGCAGATTTAATTATTACCTTCGTTATGTTTTAAATGTTAACAATAAAAATATATTAGTTGATGGAGAAAAAAATATTCTCATTCGTGGTCGTAAACCTGTTATTATTAAACAGCCACAGTCAACTTACTTAGTTGATGATGTAAAAGATGGTGCTTCTCGTAACATTTTTAAATGTTCAGTAGACTACCTGGATGATGGTTCAATCAAAAGCGATAAAATATTAGTTACCTGGACTACAAATGCTAATATAGCTGACAATAGTAAGAATAGTAAGGAATTAATTGCAGAAGGCTCAATTGCCTTTCCAACAACAACCTCATCAGAAACAGATTGTATGGAAACTTATTTTGCAAAATGTGAAATCAGAAACCAAGAAAACCAATTAGATGGTATAAACTCTCGTGAAGTTGTTTATACAGAATCAATTGCTGTAACAATTGAACGATGGAAACCAGAAAGTAATATTAGTACTGGAAATGCCTATTTTAATATTGAAGAAACAGAAATTATTCTAAAGCCTGATGTTTTTATTATTTATGGAGAAACCCCTTCTATTTATGATGTATATTTAAGAAAAAACTTTAAGAATAATCTTTATACCACTAAAAAAAACTCTGTTGATTATTATGATTCTGAAACTTATATAAAAGAAATCAGACCTGTATATGATACTGACGATACAATTCAAAGATTTGGCTACTTACCTTATGAAGTTGTCTATCAATATAATTATTTTATTTGCACTATGGATGGATCAATAGGAAAAGCACAACCTGCTAGTTCTGAAGAAATGACTCAAACAATATTTTTTCCAACTAAACTTAAAGCAATTCCTGAATTTGATTTTTCTTTGTCTAGTGGAAATTCTCCCGCTGAATTAGATCCATGGAAAGATAGATATTATTATAATGGAAAATGGCATTATTTTTCACAAACATTCAATTCGTTATATGAATGTGGCAATCTTATTACTTATAATGAACTTGTTACAGATTTTGATCGTCCATATGCATATTATTATAAAAATACAGACGAAAGCTTTGTTAATGTATATTTTGACAATGGATTGGTAAATGGAAATTATAGTCTGCCAAGTAAAGGATATTTCCAATATTATTATTGGATTGGAGATGATATTAATAATAAAGAATTAAAGGAATGTTCAACTTCAACACTAAGTGATTCAATCTGTGGTTTACGCGTTACTATTCCAGAAGAATATTTTGCTCCATTAAATATTGATGATCCTGATGCAACACATACTCCTGTCCATTTTCAGGTAGAATCCATCTTAAAAATGCCAAAGAATTCTTCTAAAGGTGATTACACTGCCTCCGAGATAGAAAACTGGATTATCGATAAATCTCCTGTTTCCAGATACTCACAAGTTCAGACATATTATTATTACGAATAATAAACAGCAAAGCCCCAACCGTAACTGGCTGGGGCTTTTATTTTTTCAAATTATTCTTAATTATTTTTCAACGATTCTATACATTGGAGTTTCGTTAGGATGAAGTTCCAGTACATGTTTTTCGCATTCCAGAACTTCTGATAAATCATGAGTAACATGAAGCAAAGTTGTAGAACCTTCCATTGCAATCAAGTTCATAAGATTCAAAATCTTTTCACGATATTCTTCATCCAAACCATGACATGGTTCATCCAGAATTAATATCTTTGGACATTTTACAGCAGAACGAAGAATTAAAATTGCACGCTGTTCTCCATAACTTAAATTTCCAAAGGATTCCCCTTCACGCCCTTCAAAACCGCCCAATTTAAGCCATCTTTTAGCTGCAGCGGTTTCTACATCGGTTGCAGCACCATAAAGGCCTATAGAATCCCTGAAGCCGCTTACAATAACATTCAGAAGGGATGTTCCTCCCAGCATACGATATTCAACATGCAAACGATAGGAAACAATTCCAAGCTGCTTTTTAATATCCCAAATTGATTCACCAGAACCTCGGCGACTACCAAACATGCGTACATCATTACAGTAAACCTGCATATTATCACCGGTAATCAATTCAAGGAAAGTTGTTTTTCCTGAACCATTTGGTCCCTGAATAAGCCAATGCTGACCTTTTTCAAGTTTCCAGTTCAAATCAACCAGAACCTTATGATCATCCCATCCAACATTAACATGATTCATTTCAACGAGAACTTCATTTTCAACTGCCACTTCAGTCTGTAATACGGCAGTTTCTTTTACAGTTTCGATTAATTCATCAGAAAGCTCTTTTTTAAGAACTTCAGCATTATCCTTTTTAGTTTCGGCTCTTTCATTTACCAGTTTTTCATAATCACTACGAGTACCACAGAACGAAACCTTTTTATCTCTAAATTCAATTACATTTGTAATAGCATCAGGAATTTCGTGCCATCGTTCCATTCCAAGAATGATATGTGGTAATGTTTCATATCTCTTATCAGAAAGCTGATTTTCTGCAATCTTATTAAAAAAGTCCAGAAGAATTCCACGGCTATTTACATCAAGTCCTGCAAATGGATCCGACAAAATAATCAGTTTTTTTCCACTTATTAAAGCTCTTGCCAGTAAAGTTCGACGGATTTCACCAGTAGACATATATTTTAATCCGCGATCTAGAATCTTTTCGATTCCGCACAATTTTACTGCTTCATATTTTTCAATAGTTTTAGCAAGTTCCAGAACCTTTGGATTCTTTTTAGGATTATCAACCAAGGCTTCTGCAATGAAAATACGACCGATTCGACCAATATCAACACCGCCTTCAACATATTCACTTTCGTCGTTTTCCCGTTCTTCCTGAATAAGACGAGCCGCTCTTTCCAAAGAAACAATTTCAACAGAATTGCCAAATACAGTAGAATAATCCGGTACAAACTTAAGGCCACCAAAATCTGCCAGTGCATTTACAAAATCAGCCTTACCGCCACCATTAGGCCCAATAACAAGCCAAGCCTGTCCTGCCTCAAAATTCCAGCTGATTTCAGGAACTACAGTTCCCCTGCTATTTTCAATCCGACAATTATTTACAGAAATAAGATTTGAATTCATAAAAATAGTTTTACCACAATTTCGATTTTTTTTGAACACCAGGTGTCTGTCCCCATTTGTTATTATCCCAGGCATAAAAAAACCGCCTGCGGATAACAGGCGGTTCTGGGGTCTGTCCCCAATATATCTTTTGAAACTAATTACTCGTAAGCATAATCAGCAAGATTTGTGGAAATGTTCTGAAGATCATAGCGATAACTAATATAGTTATTCATTGCTGCAATATCTTCATCTGATAAACATCCTTCAAAAATGAATACTTCTGCAATTCTACCATTAAAGTTATTTCCGGAAGCCAAATCTGTTCCTAATGTTAATGTATTAATTGTACCATTTCTCCAAATATCAGTATTAATCCAGTTTTCAAAATAATCAGAATATGAGGTATATGAATTACTATGAGTAGAATTTCCAGATCCAGTTGCAAACAAAGCACCAGGATTATAATTCATTGCTGTATCATACATTCGTTTGTAGCGTCTTGGATAAGATTCAAAATTATTTTCATCATCTGGGTATTTTTCATCATAATCAGGGCGTTCTCCCCCTGCAACTTTGGCGGTTTCGATCCATTTTTCCCATGCCTCAGTATTTGCATTCTGTGGCACAGTAGTATCTCCTAAACTTATATGTCTATGACCTTTTCCATCACCCCAAGGTCCTCCATATATTCCATAACAAGTTTTTAAAGAAGATTTATTAACTAACCAGTAATGAGCTTGTGAACCAAGAGATTGTTTAATACCATTAGCATTTGTTAAACTTTGAGTTGTATTACTCATCGAATCTGTATAAGCCAGAAGTCTTTCATCCCCATTAACAAACATTCTAATATTACTTGGTAAGTCATTTTCGTATTCAGGTCTGTCAGAAGTATAAATACCATTATTTATTGTTCTATCATATGTAAGACAGAAACCTAATGTTTTAACTCCATATCTATCCTGTTTACTTAATCCTGTTGCCTGTGTTGGTGCACCTAGAACCATTAAACGGTTATCAACTTCGTGATAATCATTTGAAATAAATGGGAATCTATATGTTCCTTGTAAGTTATTATTTTTAATGGCCAAAGTATATTTAATATCTTCGCCATTATAATATCCTTTATCATTATAAACACGAGATACAGTTCTCAAAACAGGATAACCAGTTCCATAATTTGCACTTAAAACACAATAATCGCTCGAAACTGTGCTATTTAATTTAAATACAATAAATGTTGTTGAACCTTTTGTTCCTTCAATAATTGGACTCGATGCACTAATTAACTGAGCAGAAGTACTATCTTTCCAATCAATAACAGGTAAATTGTTAAAGTCTGTATCCTTTTCTTTATATCTTGGAGCCTTACTGTATGATTTATCAGAACAAGCAGCATCAAATCCATTTCCAGAATAATCAGGCAATATTTTTACAAGACCATTATCTGTAAGATGATTATGTTTTTCAGTATCAATCAAATCTGCTCTCAACCAAAGTTTAAGTTCATTTGATTTGCTGCTAATACTCTTTGGCTGTGGATAGTTAGAAGCTAATAATCTGATTGTATTATCTTTTACACCACCAATTGCAAAATCAGCTTCATCCCAACTTGCAGAAGCTTTAGTTCCAGTGTATTTAGTTGGAGTATATTTAATTACAATTTCAAATTCCTGACCAGGACCTACTTCACTTTCCGATACAGCACCATCTGTAATATTTTTAGCAGAAACTACTGTAAATACTCCATCTTTTCCCATTACTTTAGTAATTGTATTTTTAGTAAGATTAATCTGTGAAGAACTTGAGAATTTAAATTTCTTTTCAGTTGCAACTTCACAATAACCAAAGTCATAAGCATATACGCTGTTTTTATATCGTATTAAGTCTGGATTATCAAAAATACCAGAGCTTCCAGAATCTGGAGTTGCAGTTACAGAAACACCTTTTGAATAGTTACCTCTTTCACTAATATCAATTGTTCGAATTGTAAACGAACATGGAATCTTATTTTCCAAATCAGTTACACGATAAGAAGTTTCTGAAATTGGAAGAATAATTGTTACCAATTTTGGTGAAACAATAAGTTCATACTCTTTTAACAAAGTTGTATCTTCAGGAAGATCCCAATACAAATCTACATAACCATTTCCTGCAAGTGCTCGGAAATTTTGAATATCCTGTTTGTTAGTTGTAGGATTTGGTTTTGCAGTAGTACTTGCTGGATTTGAAAGATTTAATCCTCTATCAATAGTTTTAATGTAGAATTTATAGGATTTATTATTTGTAAGTCCTGTAACATTAAACTTTTCTGGAATTCCATCAATATTATTATCATTCAATAAGAAATAAACAGGTGTCTGCAAACTACCTTCTGCTGGATCTGAAGTAATCTGAATTCCATAAAAGTTTGGATTATCAGGATTTTCCCAAGATAAACCTACTGTTCCATCAGATAAACTAATATCTCCAAAAGTAACACCCATTGTATTTATGTTTTTTGCAGGAGTACCATTTCCATAAACCCCAGAACTTTCTTTTCCAGTATCATCAAACTGTACAATTGTAAAATAATATGTAACCCCTAATGTTAATCCAGTTACTGTATATGTTTCTGGAACATCATATGGAGAAGAAATTTTTGGTAATGAAATTTTCTGCATATCATCATTTACAACACCAGTTTCTTCATTTTTTGTATTATAGGTAATTGTTACACCACCAAAATTTGCAAAAACATCATTTGTCCATTTTAAAATTAATTCACCATTATCGTTATCTACATCAAATGATTTTACTTTTGGAACATCTTTTTTATTATCTGGCATACCCATAATACTTGTTCCAGAAGAATAATTTAAATTTTTATCAAAAGTATTCAATGCAAAGGAATAGGTTTTCTGATTCGATAATTCATAGAATGTATATGTATTAGGAATATTAGCTGCAACTTCAGCAGAAAGAGTTACAGGATTAGGAATAACTGCATCACTTTCAATTGAGGAAACTGTTAATTTAACACCATATAAATCTGCATCAATTGGATTTTCCCACTTAAGAATTACAATTCCATCACCTGCCATTGCATTAAGTTGTGTAACTTCTCCAGGTGCAATCTTTTCCAGTTTGTTTCCAACTGTACCATACATTACATCTTCGTTAAATCTAGAATTACAACCTACCATTACAAAAAACAAAACAGTAAGAAAAGCAAAAGTAAAAAGATTTCGAGTTTTCATAATATACTCCTTCCCTAATTAGTTCTGATAATCAGCAACATTTGTAGAAATATTGCTGATATTGTATCTATACTTTATATAATTGTTCATTGCTTCTATTTCTTCATCACTTAAATGTCCTTCAAAAATGAATACTTCTGCAATACGCGAGTATGCATAGTAGGCATTATTAAAGTCTGCACCCAAGGTCAATGTATTAATAGTACCATTTCTCCACAAATCAGTTGGCAACCAGTTTTCAAAATGGTCAGATCCTACTGTAGCAGAAGCACTTTCATAATTTCCAGAGTTAGTACCATCAGTTTCATAAAGTGAATTGTAAGTCATTGCTCTATCAAAAGGTCGTCCTTCGATCTGGCTTACACCTTGCAACCAATCCTGATAACCAGCTGCAGTTGTACTTCTTGGATTAATTAATTTTTTAGGTAATGAGCCATACTTATGACCTTTTCCATCACCCCATGGATATCCATACTGTCCTATAGTATTTATCTTATTACTTTCAAGGAAGTTATTTGTTTTCATATATGATTCTGTATAACTACTATTTTGAGACTCAATATAGGCAAGCAATCGTTCCTCACCATTTAAGAATGCACGAATATTACTTGGATAATCCCATTCATAATCTGGATCCAAAGAAGGATATCTTGAAGAAGAAATTGTTCGGTCATAGACTAAACATGAATACAAGGCATTTCCACCAATTTTATCATTTTTGGAAATTCCACTTGCCTGTGCATGAGCTCCAGTAATTAACATTCGATTCCATGGATTATTTTTTGTTTCATTCGAAATACAAGTATAACGCCAGGTTCCTGCCATACCTGAACCACGCACTGCTAATCCATATTTATAATCATTACTTACATACCAGCCATCTTCATTGTAATAGCGGGCAATAGTTCTTAATACTGGCCAACTGGTTCCGTAATTTGCAGAAATTACAGTTTGATCAGATATTAAATGATTTGTGGAACTACCAAGAGTATAAACAACAAAGGTTGTAGAACCATCTTTGCCCTGAACAATTGGAACTCCATCTTTACTTGTAGCAATTAACTGTGTTGCCTGCTGAGCCTGTCCTGTTGAAATATTACCATTTGAAAAATCAATAACTGGCAAATTATTAAATTTAGAATCCTGTGAAATATAAAGTGGAGCTTTTTCAAATGAAGGATCAGTTGCCGAAGCATTATATCCATTACCAGAATAATCTGGCATTGATTTTACTTTTCCGCCTTCAGAAAGATTTACGTCAGAAATCATATCAGCACGAAGCCAGATTTTTAATTCATTACCTGGTGAACTTAAATCTTTTGGCTGTGGATAATTAGAACCAATCAATCTGATTTTATTAGTTGCAACTCCACCAATGATAATATCTGCTTCATCCCAGGAAGCTGTTGCCATTGTATCCTTATATTCACTTGGGGTATAACTTACAGTGATTTCAAATTCATCTGCCTGTTTTACAGTAGTTTTTCCAACTGAACCATCAGTAATATTTTTATACGATTCAATTTTATATAAACCTTTACCCATTACTGTTTTACATTCAGATGCAGCCAGATTCATTTCTGTTGAACTTGTAAATGAAAAAGTTTTTTCTGTTTTATTTTTACAATAACCAAAATCAAATGCTTTAACTGAATTTTTATAAGTTACCAAGTCCGGATTGTCCAAAATACCAGAACTACCAGAGTCTGGAGTTGCCTGACATGAGACTCCAGGAGATTTATTATTACTAATATCGATTGTTCTTACTGTAAATGTATAAGTCTGACCATTTACACAACCAGAAATAGTTTTTTGACAAAGACCTTCTTCCTCTCCTATTACCTGTTCTTTAGAATAAGTAATAATACTTGGCAAATTAACTACAGAAGGACTGATTGTTAATTCATAAGTCATATTTGGATTAAGCATAGAAGTATCTTCTGGTTCTTTCCAATAAAGATTTACATATCCATTACCAGGAAGAGCCTTAAAATTCTGAATATCCTGATTATTTGAAGTTGGTGCTGGTTTTACACCAGTAGATGCTCCTGATTCTGCCAGATTATAATTAATATCAAGAGTTTTAATAATAACATTATATTTCTTGTTATTTGTTAATCCTGTTACAAGGAAAGAAGTTGGAATATCCGAACCAATTTTCTTTAAGAAATATACAGGAGTTGCAAGATTTCCTTCTGCAGGTTCCGCTGTAATCTGAATTCCATAAAAATTTTCAGCTTCTGGATTTACCCAAGTTACTAATGCAGATGAATCATAGTTTTCTTCTGTCTGTAAAGAAGTTACCTGCATCATATTTTTATCTTTTGAAGGTGTTGCATTAATAATACTTTCTGAACTAAATGTATTTTCATCATTAAACAACTGAACAACAAAAGTATAACTTATATCATTTTCCAAATCGTAAATTGTGTAGGTTTCATCAGCCTTTTTACTGGCAACATCTACAGGCAGAACAATTCTTTGTGTAGAATTTTCATCAGCATCAGTCTGTTTATATGAAATTCTTACTCCTTTAAAACCTGTAAAATAATCATTTTCCCAAGTGAGAGTTACCTTACTGTCACCTTTAATGGCAACAAGATTTTTTGCAGTATTAGCACCTTCTCCTGCTTTTGGAATGATTGGTGGAGTATATGTTCCTGCTGAATAATTCAAGTTTCTATCAAAAGTCTGAACTAAAAATGAATAAGTTTGTCCATTTGTTAATTCATAAAACTGAACTCTATTTGGAATATCCGCTGGATTATCCGCAGTCAGTGTTATTGGATTAGGAGTATATGCTGATAATGTAGATTCTGCTTTTGGAGTAATCTTAATTCCGTAAAGATCGCCATCCAAAGGGTTTTCCCAATTTATGGAAACAGTCTGATTTCCACCTGTTGTATTCAAAGAAACAACTTCCCCTGGGGCAATTTTTTCTAATTTATTTCCTACAGTTCCATACATTACATCTTCATTAAATCTGGAATTACATCCAATAGAAAATATAATTCCGAGAATAATAGAAGACTGTAAAAATATATTCTTTTTATTCATACACACTCCTCAGAGGATTATCAGGAATTGCGTCCTTTCTGATTTTTATACTGGGTCCACCACAAGAACAAAATCAACGCAATTGTAAATATAAATACAAGCACAATTACCAAAATGATCACAATGAACATTCTATTATTATTCGAAATCTTTTCTAAAGCTGCACTTGTTGATTTATTAAGATCCGAAATCATTTGTGAAATCTGTTCACGATATTCAGCTTCTGATTCCTGACGCTTTCTCTCAAGTTCCAGCTGGCGTTCTTCGGACAATTTCTGCATTTCGGTGCGTCTGTCATCTCTGGCAAGATCTTCAAGTCTCTGTTTGTTTTCTCGTTCCAAATCTTCCTGACGCTGTCTTGTTTCTCTGGCTAAATCTTCTTCTCGTTCCTTTTTGGCACGATTCAAAGTTTCTTGTCTTAATTGTTCTTCTCTCTGCAAAGCTTCCAGTCTTTGCTGTTCCTGTCGTTCTTCTGCTTCTTTTTGAAGTCTGGCAGCTTTTTCTTCAGCCTCTTTTCTTGCTAAAGCTTCTTTTTCTTCCGCTTCTTTTCGTTCTGCAGCAACTCTCTGTTCAGCCTCTTTTCGCTGCTGTTCATAAAATTCTAACAGGCGTTTTGCTTCAGCTTCCTGTTCAGCTTTGGCTTTAGCTTCGGCTTCTTTTCTTCTCTGTTCTTCTAAAAGCTTTCGTTCTTCTTCTGCTTTTGCTTCTGCCTCTTTTCGCAACCGTTCTTTTTCTTCTTCCAGCTGCTTAAAATGGTCATTTGTTTTTTTAAGACTTGGATCTAATGCTTTTTTGATGGAATCTGGATAGTTTTTAATTTCATCCTGCATTTCATAAACTTCATTCCATCGTTCACTCTGAACTAAATAATCACCTCGTTCAGAAATAACATCACTAACTGTATCAACAACATCATAAGGAATTTCTTCATCCTCATAATAGCTGATTACAAATTTTGCATAGCTATAAGCTTTATCATAATCATTGAGAATTAAACTTTTATTGATTAAATCTAATGCCTTTGTAATTGCATCTTGAGCTGTCAAAATTCCGTTAAAAGCAAATAACAAAACAACAATTACAATAGATTTCTTAAAAAATCTATTCATTGATTGAAACTCCTACGGAAATAGTTGATGTCAAATACCATTCACTCTGTTTTGAAAGAATAATATTGTTCAAGAAATTCTTGCTTTCAACATAAAGTTTGCCCATTCCAAAAGCATCTACTGGCAAATAATAGCGAAGGTTCAATTCTGTATCGAATGCATAGTTAATTTCGCTATGTTTATCAAATGTAATCAAATTCAAATCAGTAAAGAATGAAAGTTCAAGGAAATCTGTAAACTTAACTTTTTCAACACCTATACCAAATGTTGGTGCTGTAATCATTTCATAAAGTACAACTGATGAATTATTAATCAAAGAATAAGAATTAAAACCTGTAGATAATCGGAACCAGTTAGAGAACATTGGAAGTCCCAGAGTAATACGGGTTTTCAAATCAGATTTCATTCCACCTTTCATAAATGCAACTGGAAGGAAATTATAATTTACATGTAATCCAATATTTACATAAGGATGAACAAAGGCAACATTTGCAACAAGTCCAACACCTAATCGTGTATAAAGCGCTTTATTACCATTGAATTCATCTGCAAAAGTACTTTTTGTAAAATCGAGTGGAAGTGCAAAACCAAAACTCATCGGGAAGTTTGAGAAAGAAACTGAACTAACTGATTCAATAAATTCTTTCTGTTCTTTTTCTTCTTTTTCTTTCTGAGCTTTGAATTCTTCTAACTGACGCTTCTGTTCTTCAGCTTCGGCCTTTTTTCGTTCTTCTTCCTGACGCTTTTTTTCTTCGGCTTCTTTTCGTGCTAAAGTTTCAGCTTTTGCTTTTTTGGCTTTTTCTATAGAAGTATAAAGTTTTCGAGCTTCAACATTATCAATATTAACCATTACAACAACTTCTGCTAAAGAAGAAGCATAATCCAATTCATCGTTAGCAACATATTCTTTTGCCTTTGCGAGAATTTCTTTTTCGTAAACATTAACTTGATCTGAAGGAGCTGATTCCAGAAGGATTTGAACTTTTGAAATATCTTTGCTTGAAATTGCAGCTTTAAGATCATCAATATTATCTGCAAAAGCAAAAATATTAAGTGTAAGAAAAATAATAAATAAGAAACCTAATTTTTTCATAAAATCTCCTTTTTGACACATCAATACAACTCAAATTTTCGGCAGACTTTATTAAATTAATTACAAATTTCTTAAATCTTGTGCATTCTATTTTACATTGTTCTTCTCATTTGAGCAATATTTTAGTATTATATAAATATGAGTGAAACAAAAGATTTATGCCCTTGTGGTTCAGGCAAAAAATACAGCGAATGCTGTGAACCAATTATCAAAGGAACTATCAAAGCTCCAACTGCAGAATCATGTATGCGTGCCCGCTACACTTCTTATGTAAAGCACGAAATTGATTACATCATCAACTCTTGTGAAGAAGGTGAAGGAATTGGTGAAGTTGATCGCCAGGCAACAGAAGACTGGAGTAAACAGTCACAGTGGAACGGATTAAAAATTCTCCGCACAGAAAAAGGTGAAAAAGACAATGAACAGATTGTAGAATTCCAGGCTGATTATACACTTCACAACATGCACGATGTTCACCACGAAATTTCATTATTCAGAAACATCGATGGTGACTGGAAATATGTTGCAGGAAATGTAATTCCAACAACTGTAAAACGCGTTGGTGCAAAAGTTGGTCGTAACGATCCATGTCCATGTGGAAGCGGCAAAAAGTACAAACAGTGCTGCGGAAGATAATTCGGCATTTTTAGCTTTGCATTTTGTAAAAAACGGTAGTTTGAATTATTAGACTGCCGTTTTTTTTTGAGGTAACTTATGACTAAAATTATTACAGGATTTCATTCTATTGAAGAAAAGGTTCGGGCAGGAAAAAATCAGTCCAATTTAAAGATTTTTTACAGTAAAGCTGGCCCTCGAATTAAAAAAATTATTGAAGAAGCAACTAAAGGCGGAATTAAAGTTACACAGGTTGAAAATTCAAAATTAAACGAAATGGTTGCCAGTCTGGACGAAACTTTGCAGGATCACAGAGGCATTGTCATGACAATGGAAAATGCTTCTGAAAAAACTGAAAATATTGTTGATTTTAATAACTGGATTAAACTTGCTTCTGGTGAGTCGGATAAGAATTTTACAGTTGTTGTTCTTGATAGAGTTACAGACCCTCATAATGTTGGTGCCATTTTAAGAAGCTGCGATCAGTTTGGTGCTTCTTTAGTAATCCTTCCGGAACACAACAGTGCCAGCGACATTGCAGGAAATGAAGTAATTGGAAGAACCAGTGCCGGTGCCAGTGCCTGGGTGCCAGTTTCTGTTGTAAATAATCTTGTAAGAACAGTTGAACAGCTGAAAGATGCAGGATTCTGGGTTTATGGGGCAGATGCTGGTGGCGAAACCTGTGGAAAACTGGAATTTGCAAAAAAATCTGTAATTATTATGGGTAGCGAAGGAACAGGAATTGCAGCATTGTTAAAAGAAAAATGTGATTCTATTGTTTCTATTCCAACTTGTGGAAAAATCGACAGTTTGAATGTTTCTGTTGCCGCTGGTGTTCTCTTGTATGAGCTTTACCGTCGACAAAATTAACAAAAAATGTCATACTTCAAGTATTAATTCATAAAGCTATTTTTTAAGGAGTACCTAATGTCTAAACGACAGGATGAAATTGCAGCAAAAGCAGTACGAAAATCAACATTAAAAAGTATTGCTGTAAAAAAACACTCACGCTTAAAGAGCTTAAGAGCAAGTTACGAACAGCAGGTTCGAGAAGTCAATATTCAGTATGCAGAAGATCCAGAAAGATTAAAGGCAAAATATGCAGCTGCTGATTATGCTAAAAACGAAAAAGCAAGAAAAAGAGCTGAAAGAAAAATTGCCAACGAAAAAAGAATCGTTGAAATGGAAAAAACAACTCGAATTCCTACTCTTGCTGAAGAAATCGCAAGTTCTATCATTCAGGGAATCGGAGCTTGTATTTTTATTGCAGTAATCGCAATTCTTGATACAATCGCTGCTCAGAGACTTCATACATATAAAGCAATTACAATCACTTTCTATTCATTATTTGGTGGTTCTATGATTGCAATGTATATTTCTTCTACATTAAAACATGGATTAACAAACTTTATTGCTAAACAGGTTTTCAGTCGTTTATCACATGTATTTGCTTTCCTTTCAATTGGATTTGCATACAGTGTTTATACAATCACAAAAGTTCTTGATATTTCACTTACAGGAACAATCTTTGGTTGGATTTTGTTTGGAATTGTTTGGGCTTTAGTTTTAATCGGAATTCTTTTCTATTCAATTTCAGGAAGAAAATACGAAAAAGTAAATATCATTCTTGCTTCAATCGCAGGATTCTCTGGTTTGATTATTGCAAAATATCTTTTCAATGTACTTTCAAGACAGAGTTTCTCAATGTTGATGATTGCTGCTGGATTATACTTAATCGGTGTAGTTTTCTATAGCTTGAAGAAAGTTAAATTAATGCAGATTTTTGCTAATGCATTCTTCTTGTTAGGAAGCATTGGTATTTTTGGTTCATTATTCTTTATTCAGTAGTCCTAACTTATAAATAAAGAAAAGGGATTATCCATTTGAAATTCTAAATTGTTTTGGAATTTCATTTTTATGGATAATCCCTTTTTTATTTTATACACATTATATTGTAAAAACTCTTCTATCTCACTAAAATATCATCATTACTATATAAGAGGTGTTCTTATGGAAAATACAAAAAGAACAGTCACTTGCGGTGAGCTTACAAAAGCTGATGTTGGCAAGAAAGTTGTTTTAAATGGTTGGGTTAGCCGTACTCGCGACTTAGGCGGTCTTGTTTTTATTCGTCTTCGTGACCGTTATGGTATTACTCAGGTTATGGTTGGAGACAAGGCTAGCGATAAAGTAAAAGAAATTGCCTCTTCTCTTAAATCTGAATATTGTAT